>CAJQHO010000051.1 GCA_905478185.1 uncultured Flavobacteriales bacterium
GCGTATGTCTGAGGAAGATTTTGATAGTGTAATGAGCATCAATATGAAATCGGTTTTTAACATGACAAAAGCAGTTTTGCGACCAATGTTAAAGGCAAGAGCTGGTTCAATTATTAACATGAGTTCTGTAGTTGGAGTAAAAGGAAATGCAGGGCAGGCAAATTATTCTGCTTCAAAAGCTGCTATTAACGGATTTACAAAATCTACTGCATTAGAATTAGGCTCAAGAAATATTAGATGCAATTCAATTGCACCTGGGTTTATTGAAACAGAAATGACTGAAGCTTTAGGTGAAGAAACTGTAAAAGAATGGAGGGAGCAAATTCCATTAAAAAGGGGAGGTACTCCAGATGATATTGCTAATACAACTTTATTTTTAGCTTCTGATATGTCGGCATATGTAACAGGGCAAGTTATAAATGTTTGTGGAGGTATGCTAACATAAATTGATGTTTGGCTTAACAATAGATTTCCCTTTTTATTATAGCATAATCTGCATTTTATTAGGTGTAGTTTATGCTTATTTTCTATATGTCAATGAACGCTTATTGCAATCAAAAACATTACGAGTTTTATTGTTTGCTATCCGTACAATTTTTGTAGGAATACTTGCTTTTTTATTGTTGAGTCCATTAATTAAGTCTTTTAGTAATACTACCGAAAATCCTATTGTTATTATTGCTCAGGATGTGTCGGAATCTATTGCAGACTCTACTTTTGACTTACTTTCAAATCTTTCTAGTCAATTAACTGAATTTGATGTTCATAAATTTTCTTTTTCTGAGGAGGTTGATCCTGGTTTTCAGACCTCTAACATAGGAGTAAAAACAGACTATTCATCTCTTTTTTCTGATCTAGAAAATAGATTTTCAAATAGAAATGTTGCAGGGATTATTTTAGCTTCTGATGGTTGTTATAATTCAGGAAATAATCCAACTTTTCGTCAATTTGATTTCCCAGTCTATAGTATTGCTTTAGGAGATACATCAGTAAAACAAGATGTTTTAGTTCGAAAAGTTACTAATAATGATATTGCATTTTTAGGTAATATTTTCCCTTTGGAAGTTGCAGTAGCTGCAGTTAAGTTGAAAGGAAAAAAATCTAAGTTATCTGTTTGGAATAAGGGTATTGAACTTTACACTGAACAAATTTTATTTGATTCAAATGATGATTATAAAATTATCAATATGCAATTAGAAGCAAAGGATATCGGTTTGCAAGCATATAAAATTGTATTATCGGAAGTAAAAGGTGAGAAAAATATTGAAAATAATATTTACACATCTTATATTGATGTGATTGATTCTCGTTATAATGTACTCATTTTAAAAGATAAATCTCACCCAGATTTAGCTTCATATATTAGTGCGATTGAAAAGAATAAAAACTATAAAATTGAGATAAAGACTATTGATGAGGTAAATGATTTTAATAAATATCAATTAGTTGTATTATCTGGAGTTTCTCAAATTCCTAGTAGTTTAATTGATAAAAACATCCCTTTAATTCTATTTGGAAGCCTCAATTTTAGTACTGATTTATCATCAGTAAAATTTGTGCAAAATGGAAGTAATGAAGAAACAAGAGTTGCTCAAAATGAACTATTCTCTAAGTTTACATTTTCACCTGAGTTGTTAAATCTAATTAAAGATGCTCCTCCTTTATATGGTGTTTTTGGAAAATATGAGCTGAATGTAAATATTGATGTTGTTCTTAAAAAGAAAATTGGAGCTATCATTACAGAAAGCCCTTTGCTTTTTATTGAAGAAATTGCAAACAGAAAAGTGGCCTTCTTTACTGCTGAGGGGTGGTGGAAGTGGAAGTTGTATGATTATTCAGTAAATGAAAATAATGATGCTTTTAATGAGCTTATTTCAAAGCTAACACAATATTTATTATTGCAAGAAGATAAAAGTAAATTCAGGTTTTATTATGAAAAACAAGTTGCTGAGCATACTAATATTTTGTTTGATGCTAATTTATATAACGAGAGTTATGAGTTAATAAATAATAAAGAAATTACTTTGGAAATCAAGAATGAATATGGTAAAGAGTTTGATTTTCAATTTTCTAAAGTAAACCAAGGTTATTTTTTAGATATTGGAATTTTGGAAAATGGACATTATAGTTTTGTTTCTAAAGTTGTTGGGACTTCTGTTGTCAAGTCTGGTGTGTTTGATGTAAAAAAACTTCAGTTAGAACAAATGAACTTAGTTGCAAATCATGGACTTTTGTTTAAAATTTCAGAGTTAAGTAATGGTAAATTGTTTTATAGAAATGAAATTGATTTGCTGTCAGAAGAACTTAATAAAAGTTCCAAAAATCAGAAATTAATACATTCTAAAGAAAAGCTTACAAGTTTGATAAACATTCCTTTGATTTTATTAAGTTTGCTACTGCTTATATCTACAGAATGGTTTGTGAGGAAATATAACGGATTAATATAAATTAAATTAACTAAAAACAATAAATTATGGAAAATCAAGGATTGCCTAAGGCAATGGTAATGGGAGTAGTAGGATTAATATTTGTAGTGATGTTTGGCTCAAGTATGTTTGTAACAATTAACCCAGGACAAAAAGGAGTGTTATTTAAAACACTTGGAGAAGGATTAGATAAAGATTACGTTTACGGACAAGGATTACATGTTATAGCGCCATGGAACGATATGATTGTATATGATGTGAAAGAAACAGAGACTTTCGAAAAAATGGAAGTACTATCAAAAAACGGACTTTCAATTAAAATTGATTTATCTATTTTACATCACCCTGTACAGGATAAAATTGGTTACTTGCACGATAATATTGGAAAAAATTACTTAGAAAAAATCATAAAGCCAGCTGTAAGATCGGTAACCAGAGAGGTGATTGGTAACTATTTGCCAGAAGAACTTTATTCTACTAAAAGAACAGAGATTGAACAGGAAATTTATGATCAGACAAATGAAATTGTTGCTGATAAAAATATAAATTTACCAGCAATTTATATTAGAGATGTAACCTTACCTCAAACTTTAAAAACTGCAATTGAGCAAAAATTAAAACAAGAGCAAGAGTCTTTAGAGTATGAGTTTAAAATTGATAAAGCAAGAAAAGAAGCAGAAAGAAAGGAGATTGAAGCTAATGGAATTGCTAAATTTCAGAAGATTGTAAATCAGACTATTACTCCACAATTATTGAAATGGAAAGGTGTAGAGGCTACTCAAGAGATTGCTAAATCTAGTAATGCTAAAGTTATTGTAATTGGAAATGGAGATGGTGACTTGCCAATTATTTTAGGCGGACAATAATATTTTGTATTATTGCATTATTAAAACCAATTAAATTAATTTAAAAAAGAAAAGATGAAGAAGATTACACTAATCATGTTAGTAGCTATGGTTCCATTTATGACTATGGCTCAGAAGAAAAGTAAAAAAGGCAAGAAAGATAAAATTGAAAAAGTTGATAATTCTAATGCTACTTATGAATTTATGGTTCTATCAGGGTTTGAAAGGGAAATTGACAAAGATGCTTCTAGAAGGGGGACTGCTGAAATTCCTGCTGAGATGCAAATTAAAAAGTTAATGAAGGCAGGATCTCAAGTTATGATTAATTTTGATTTTGGGACAAGAAGTCAAGCGAATAGTGAGTTAATGAAAAATGCAAGATCTTATAAGACAATGGCATCAGCTGTTAATGCTTTAGCTAATAACGGTTGGGAGTTTGTAAATGCTAATGTAGTAAATTTAGGAACAACAAAAGCTCATTACTATTACATGAAAAGAAGTAAATAATTTTCTATAAAGTTATATAAAAGCTCTACTGAAAAGTAGGGCTTTTTTTATTGCAACTTTCCAGCAATCATTACTTTTTCAATAACATTATGCCCAAAACTATAAGGTAGGTAAGCATAACTTGGAATTGGTTTTGTGATAAACAAATTCGCTTTTTTCCCAATACAAATACTTCCTAATTCTTTTTCAATCCCCATGGCATAAGCAGTGTTGATAGTTGTAGCATTTATTACTTCTTCAGGTGTCATCTTCATTTGTATACATCCTAGGGATGCTACAAAATTCATATTTCCGCTAGGTGTGGATCCAGGATTGTAATCGGTTGCTAAAGCTACTGGCAATCCTTCTTCTATCATTCTTTTTACTGGTCCGTAAGGTATCCTTAAAAAGAAAGAACAAGAAGGTAAAATAGTTGGCATACAATTACTTCCCTTCAAAGCTTTATAATCTTCTTCTGCCATCTCTTCTAAATGATCCACTGATAAAGCACCTAAATCAACTGAGGCTTTTACGCCACCAATTGCATTAAATTGATTGACATGTGTCTTGGATTGTAATCCTAATTTATTGGCTGCAGTAAGTAGGTTTTTTGTGTCTTCAACTGTAAAGTAGCCCTCTTCACAGAATATATCTACATAGTCGGCTAATCCTTCTTTTGCTACTATTGGTAAAATTTCATTAATTACCAAATCCATATATCCATCTTTATTGTCTTTGTATTCTTTGGGTAGGGCATGTGCTCCTAAGAAAGTAGCTTTTATAGTAACATCAGATGCTGCTTTTAATCTTTTAATTACTCTAAGCATTTTAAGTTCTGCATCTAAAGTTAGGCCGTAACCACTTTTTATTTCTATGGCTCCAGTTCCCATTTGTATTAATTCGTTTAATCGAGCCAATGCATCTTCAAAAAGTTCATCTTCTGAAGCGTTTTGTAATTTATCAGCAGAGTTTAGGATTCCTCCTCCTCTTTCTGCTATTTCAGCATAACTCAATCCATTTATTCTATCGACAAATTCTCCCTCACGGCTAGCTGCAAAAACTAGGTGTGTATGGCTGTCGCAATAAGTAGGGAAAACCATTCCTCCTTCAGCATCAATTATATCAGTATTATTCCAGTCTTCAATTCCATTCCAGTCCTCCATACTTCCAAAGGATGTAATGATTCCTTCTTCAACCTCAATAAATGCATCTTTTATAGTGCTGATATGTGACATATTTTTTCCTGCCACCCATTTTTTTGGAGTTGTTTCTGTTTGTATAAGCTCTGAAATATTCTTGATTACTGTTTTCATATTTTGTTTTTGATTGTGCGAAAATACAAAATTCACTCTAATCAATTATGTTATATTTGCGCTATGGGAAATTCAATCGGTAAAATTTTTAAACTGACTACTTTTGGCGAATCGCATGGTGCTGCTATTGGTGGTATTATTGATGGTTGCCCTGCAGGGTTAAAGTTGGATTTTGAAAAAATTCAAAAACAGTTGGATAGAAGAAAGCCAGGGCAATCCAAGATTACCACTCAAAGAAAGGAAAGTGATACAGTTCAGTTTTTATCTGGAATTTTTGAAGGTAAGACTACTGGCACTCCTATTGGATTTACCATTAAAAATGAAGATGCTAAGAGTAAGGACTATACGCATGTAAAAGATACTTTTAGACCTTCTCATGCCGATTATACTTATCACCAAAAATATGGAATTAGAGATTATAGGGGAGGAGGAAGGTCTTCTGCTCGTGAAACTGCTTGTAGAGTAGTAGCTGGCGCTATTACTCAGCAGATACTTGCAACAATTGGTGTTGAAGTGCAAGCTTATGTTTCGGCTGTTGGAAGTGTTAATCTGAATACATGCTATACTAATTTGGATTTAAGTTTAACCGAAACAAATTTAGTGAGGTGTCCTGATGTTGCAATTGCTGAACAGATGATTACAACAATTGAAAAAACAAAAAAAGAGGGTGATACCATTGGAGGTGAAATTACGGTTGTAGCAACTGGTGTTCCTGCAGGTTGGGGCGAACCCGTTTTTGATAAACTGCATGCCGATATAGGAAAAGGAATGCTGTCTATTAATGCAGTTCATGGATTTAAATATGGTTTTGGTGAAGTAGATATTTCTTCTAGTAAAGGAAGTGAAGTAAATGATATTATTATAGATGAAAGTGGTAAAACCAAAACTAACTTTTCTGGAGGAATACAAGGAGGAATAAGTAATGGAAATGATATTTATTGTGAAGTAGCTTTTAAACCAGTAGCGACTATTATGCAAAAACAAGAAATTATTGATGTTAATGGGGAAAAAGTAGAGATAAAAGGAAAAGGAAGGCATGATGCTTGTGTAGTGCCAAGGGCAGTACCTATTGTAGAAAGTATGATGGCACTTACTTTAGTAGATGCTTATTTAAGAAGTAAAATTAATAAGATTTAAGATTATGAAAAAACTACTACTTATATTACTTTGCCTAACTATAATTTTTTCTTGTAAAAAATGTGAAGATTGCACGTGTGATTCACTAACAGACATAGTATATACAGAGGAGATTTGTAGAGATGATTATGATTCAAATGAAGATTATAATGAAGCTATTGGTACTTTAGAATCTTCGGGCTGTAGTTGTAATTAATTTCAAAAGAAAGAATAAATTCAATTAAATTAACAATTAACTAAAATGAAAAAACTAATTCTTATATTACTTTGCTTACCAATTATTGGATTTGGGCAGAATATATTTATACCTGATGATGCTTTTGAGCAGGAATTAATAAATTTAGGAGTTGATAATGTATTAGATGATTCTGTAAGTTTGTCTGCTATTGACACAATAACTTACTTAGATATTGCATTTCCTCAAACTACATTAGAATACATTTATGATATTGCAGGTATTCAATTTTTTTCCTCCTTAGAATATTTTAATGCTCAAGCTCAATTTCTTTCGGGAACATTAAATTTAACTAATAGTCCTAATTTAGAATATCTAAATTGTGGAGAAAATGATTTGGATACTTTATTATTTATTGAAAGTAGTTATATAGAGTATATAAGATGTGATCAAAATAACTTGTCATTTATCCAAGTCTCAAATTGTTTTAACTTAAAGACATTGAGGTGTAATATAAATTCAATTGATAATCTCGATATTACCAATTGTGCACAATTAGAGGAATTACAATGTCAGGCTAATCAGTTAACGACAATTGACGTAAGTAATAATTTGCTTTTAGAATTTTTATCTATTGGTCAAAATCAAATTACTACAATTGATTTAAGTTTTAACTATTCGCTCGAATTTATAAGTTGCTCACTAAACCCTATTACAAATCTAGATTTAACATCTAATTCAATGTTAAATTGGGTTCAGGCAGTCGGTTGCAATCTTTATTCTGTTGATTTGAGAAACGGAAACAATACCAACATTGGTCCATGTTTTTTACAACTAAATGCAAATAATAATCTCACTTGCATTAATGTTGATGACACTTCATATGCTAACAATACATGGAATAATTCTTGTTTTTATCCAAATATTGATCCTCAAATGTTTTTCAATGAGAGTTGTCAATCATATTTTTGTAACTTTCTTTATGTAACGAATGTGTTAATAGACAATAGTAATAACACAATTGATATTGCTATTTATAATGATAGAAATTCATTCCTTTACTATCCTTATGTTGCTTTTACAGTTGATGCAAATGGAGACACTATACAGGCAGATACTACGACTCAATTATTTGCAGCCTTTAATTATGATACAGCTTGGTATAATTATTCTATTCTTAGTAGTACTAGTGCTACTTATCCTTTAACTATGTATTTTGTATATCAATATAGTACAGGTGTGTTTGAAGCAGACACTTGTACATTAACATATAATCCACCATCAACAGCTATCACTGATCTTAATATAATTAAGGATACAAAGCTTATTAGCATTATTGATGTTTTAGGAAAACAAAATAAAGGGACAAAAAACCAACCTCTCTTCTATATTTTTGATGATGGAACAGTAGAGAAAAGAATAGTTATAGAATAATATGAGAAAATTAGCTTTACACTGGAAAATTATAATCGGAATGGTATTGGGGGTCGTTTACGGCCTAATCGCCAACAAATTAGGTTGGGTGGACTTTACTAATGCTTGGATAAAACCTTGGGGAGTTATCTTTGTAAATCTCTTAAAACTAATTGCTGTGCCTTTGGTGTTTGCATCTCTTATCAAAGGGGTGGCATCACTTTCTGATATTTCAAAACTATCACGCATAGGTGGGAAAACAATTGCTATTTATTTAACATCAACAGTTATTGCAGTAACCATTGGTTTGTTCTTGGTTAACATGGTAAGTCCTGGGGCTAATTTTGATAGAGAATCCATTCAGTTATCTGAAAATTCTCAATCAGGGGCAGATAAAAAAATTGCTGCTGCAGGAAATGTAAAAGAGGCAGGTCCTCTTCAGTTTGTGGTAGATATAGTGCCAACTAATATCTTTTCAGCTTCTAGTGACAATTCTAATATGTTGCAGGTTATCTTCTTTGCTATTCTCTTTGGTATTGCTATGGTTATGTTGCCGAGTGAGAAAACAGTTTATGTAAAAGGTTTCTTTGATGGAGTAAATGATATTATCCTACAAATTGTGGATTTAATTATGTTGGCAGCACCATATGGAGTGTTTGCGCTTTTAGGAGGTCTGGTGGTTGATTTTGGAGCAAGTTCTACTTTATTTATCGCCTTAGGGAAATATTCGCTAACAGTTATTGCAGGTTTGTTACTGATGGTAGTTGTGGTTTATCCTTTAATTTTAAGGATGTTTACAAAAGTGAAGTATTTGGATTTTTTCAAAGCAATTTCTCCTGCACAAATGTTGGCATTTTCTACAAGTTCAAGTGCGGCAACTTTGCCCGTTACTATGGAAAGGTGTGAGGATCATTTAGGGGTTTCTGAAGAGGTTTCTTCTTTTGTATTGCCATTAGGTGCTACAATCAATATGGATGGAACTTCTTTGTATCAAGCGGTAGCAGCAGTATTTATTGCTCAAGCTTTTGGTATTGAGTTGGATTTAGGACAACAATTAACCATCGTTCTTACCGCAACTTTAGCTTCCATTGGTGCTGCTGCTGTCCCAGGTGCTGGTATGGTTATGCTAGTGATTGTATTGGGGGCAATTAATGTGCCTACTGAGGGGCTTGCACTTATCTTTGGTGTGGATAGAATACTAGATATGATGCGTACAGTTGTGAATGTTACGGGTGATGCTACTGTGGCAACTGTTGTGGCTTCTACTGAGGGTGAGTTGCGCCAAGTTACTGAAGAAGAATTAATGAGTTAAACTTTGCAAAGATATATTCTAATTTACCTTTTATTTATGGGTCATTTATTAATGGCTCAAGAATGTTTTCCTGAAAAAAGAAAGGATAAGAAGTTAGTGCAGAAGATTGAGAGATTAATTGAAAAGAGAGCTTTTTATGATGCTTTTGATGAGTTAAGAGGAAAAGAGGAGTTTGCAGTTTTCTATGAGTTAAAAGCAGAAATACTTTGGGTTAAAGAAGCCTATTTTGAGTCAGAGACTGAAGCTTTAAAGGCTATTGATTTTTGTCCTGATAACTTTCCTAAAGCATACTATTTTTTAGGAGAGATTGCTTTTAATCGTAAGGATTATGTAAATGCAGATATTTATCTTAAAAAGTGCATAGAATTAGAAATTGGTGATCCTTATTATTCTGATGCTATTTTGCTATACTCTAAAGCAATAGTTCTTGCTGAAATTATAAATAATCCAGTAAAATTTAATCCAAATATTGTTACAGGTATTTCTACTGAGTTTGATGAATATTTACCGATTATTTCTCCTGATCAAGAACTTTCTTTCTTTACAAGAAGGTTAGAGAAAAAGAGCAAGCAATCTATAACTTCAATAATAGTAGAGGAATTTACTTGTAGTAAAAAAGAAAATAAAACATTTGAAGTTGGAAGTGCTTTAGGTTATCCGTTTAATATGGAATCTAATGAAGGTGGTGCATCAATTACTATTGATAATAAGATATTGTATTATACAAAATGTTCTTTAACTCCAGTAGGTTATAAAAATTGTGATATCTATTATGTTTTTAATCAAGATGGTTCTTGGTCAGAAGTACAAACTTTCTCTAAAAATATTTCTAAAATTGATAGTTGGGAGTCGCAACCCACAGTTTCATCAGATGGTAAAACGATTATTTTTGCTAGTGATAGAAAAGGAGGATATGGTAAAATTGATTTGTATGAAATTCAGCTCCTAAATGGCGTGTGGACTGCTTCCAAAAATTTGGGGAGCAATATCAATAGTAGTGAGAATGAGAAATCTCCATATTTACATACTGATGGTAAGACATTGTTTTTTGCTTCTCAGAATTTTCCAACTTTAGGAGGTTTTGATATTTTTTATAGCAGAAAGGATTCTTTAGGTAATTGGGGGAAACCTCAGAATATTGGTTATCCTATTAATTCTGTGGCTGATGAGATTTCCCTTTTTGTAAGTACAGATGGAAATACCGCTTATTTTGCTTCAAATCACTTGGATGGAGTAGGAGGTTGGGATATTTATTCTTTTTCTTTACATGATGGCGCAAAGCCTGAAAGAGTACTGTTTTTAAAAGGAGAATTGTTGGATGAAAATGGGCTGGTTTTGGAGGATGTTGAGTTAGAAATTAAGAACCTTAAAACAAACAAAGTTACTACTGTAAAGGTTGATGCTGGAACTTATGTTTCTTCTTTAACTTTAGAGGATGATGCTGATGTTTTGATTACTGTTAAAAAAGAGGGGTTTTCTTTTAGCTCTACTTTTATTGCTTCTGATGATACTTCTTTTGTTACTCCAACTGAATTAAATATTGAATTGCAATCTCTTGAAAAAGGAAAGTCATTTAATATTTCAAATATATTTTTCTCAACTAATTCTTATGAGATAAATGATTTGGCACAGGAAATATTAATTGAGTTTTCTTCCTATCTTAAGCTGAATAATAGTTTAGTTATTGAAGTTAACGGATTTACTGATGATATTGGTGATTTTAATGATAATCAGATATTGTCAGAAAATAGAGCTAGTGCTGTTAGGGATTTAATTCTAACAAATGGAATTTCAGCAGATAGGATAACGTTTAATGGATTTGGGGAGTTATATCCGATAGAGCCTAACAAAGATCAAAAGAGTAGGGGGGCTAATAGAAGAACTGAATTTAAAATTATTAGGAAATAAAAAATCCTGCATATAGCAGGATTCATTATTGTATATTTATTAGGAGATTATCTAACCTCTTTAATCCTAGCTTTTTTACCAGTTAACTCTCTTAAGTAGTAAATTCTTGCTCTTCTTACTCTACCTTGCTTGTTTACTTCAATCTTTTCAATTAAAGGTGAGTTTATAGGGAAAATTCTTTCAACTCCTACTGAGTGAGAAATTTTTCTTATTGTAAAAGTTTCAGTTCCTCCAGTTCCTTTTCTTTGGATTACATCTCCTTTAAAAAGCTGAGTTCTTTCCTTATCTCCCTCTTTAATTGTGTAATACACTGTTATATTGTCTCCAGCTTTGAAAGAAGGTAATTCTTTTGTTGCATTAAGCTCTTTAGCGATAGTTTCAGTAATGTTCATTTTTCTAGTTATTAGTTTTGAAAATCGGTTTGCAATATTACGGATATTTTTTTATTAGAAATAATTAAAACAAAATATTATTCTAATAAATCAGGCCTTCTTTTAGTTGTTCTTTTTAGTGCCTCATTCTCTCTCCATACTGTTATAAGTTTCTCATTTCCAGAAAGTAATACTTCTGGAACTTTCATTCCATTGTAGTTGGAGGGGCGCGTGTAGATTGGTGGTGCAAGAAGATTGTCTTGAAAAGAATCGCTTAATGCTGATGTTTCGTCATTGATTACTCCTGGAATTAATCGGATTACTGCATCAGATAAAATTGCAGTAGCAGCCTCTCCTCCAGTAAGTACAAAGTCACCTATGCTTATCTCTTTTGTGATGTGTAATTCTCTAGCTCTTTCATCAACACCTTTATAATGTCCGCATAGTATGATGATATTTTTATGCAAAGAAAGTGTATTGCACATTTGCTGATTGAGTTTTTCACCATCAGGGGTCATGTAAATAACTTCATCATACTTTCGTTCTAATTTTAGTTTAGTAATTAAATCGTCAATTGGTTGTATGTTCATCACCATTCCGGCTCCTCCACCAAATTGATAGTCGTCAACACTTTTTTGTTTGTTAGAAGAGTAGTCTCTAAGGTTGTGGATTTTGATTTCAGCCTTCCCTTTTTCTTGTGCCTTTTTTAAAATTGAGTACTCAAAAAAATGATTAAAAAAATCTGGAAATATTGTTATGATGTCAATTCTCATTTTGCAAAAATACAAAATCAAAAATTGTAATTAAAATTGTAAAAACACTTCAAAACAGAACATGACATGCTGTCATGATATTGTTATAATCTTCATGTAATCAGTATATTTATAGAATTTTGATAAAGTTATAGTTTACATACTTATTTAAGTAGTATTATAAAATTGAATCTATCAAATTTAGTTAAAAATGGTTAATATAATGTTGATAATTACACTTAATAATCTTGCAATTAGCTTAAGTATTAGGATGTTTAATTTGTAGTTTTCACTTTTAAAATATTAATATGAAATACAATTTTATCATTTTCTTATTTGCTATTTTTACTTGTGAATTTTCTTATTCTCAAGCTACAGATAGTATTGTTATTGACTCTACTTTAACTAATTCAGAACGACTTTTTACTGATTCAATTAATGTTTTAAATAACCAAAATCAACAGCTCTCCGGCTCAAGAAACGCATATAATCAAGGACTTGAATTTGTGAAAAATGAAGAGTTTGAGCAGGCGATTATAAGTTTTACTAATGCTATAAATATTGATTCTTCTTTTTCTTCTGCATATTTGGAGCGAGCTAAGTGTTATGCGGGTCTAAATAATGAGTTGGCAATAAATGATTATAATTCTGCATTTGCTTTAGATTCTTTAAATTACGAGCCATTATATAGAATTGCTAAAATTCAATCTGTATCTGATAGAAAATCAGCATTAACTACTTATAATTCTATCATTAAATTAGATAGTCAACAGTATAAAGCATATTATGAGATTGGTGTTTTATGTTACCTAGATGATAATATAGATAAAGCTATTGCTTCTTTTTCATCTTCAATTGATATCAATAAAGATGCAAGAACTTTTAATGATAGAGCATCTTGTTATAGGAAGAAAGAGAAATATGATGATGCAATTAATGATTACTTTTTAGCAATAACTCTTAATTCTGACTTGGCTTTTGTTTATAATAATCTTGCAAGCACTTATAGAAAGAGTGGAAATAACGAAAAAGCATTGAGCTATTATACTTTAGCAATTTCTAAAGATATCAATTATGCTTTAGCTTATAATAATAGAGGAAGTTTGCAAATTGATTTAGGAAATTCAATAGAGGCTTTATCTGATATTGAAAATGCAATTTCACTTGATGATAGATACGCTCCTGCTTATAATAATAGAGGGGTTTTACATCATCAAAATAAAAAATACACTAAAGCCCTTGCTGATTTTGATATAGCTATAAAACTGAATAGTAATTATGCTAAAGCATATTTAAATAGAGGAATTACTAGGCAAATGATTAGAGATGAAAATGGGGCTTGTAATGATTGGAGTAAAGCAAAAGAATTAGGAATAAAGATGGCTAATAAATATTTAGGGAATGATTGTGAATAAGATGAAAAACATTGCATTATTGGTAGTTGGGATTTTTTTTTCGCAATCAACTTCAGCGCAAAATATTGAATTTAAAAATTCTAATTTTAAATCAGATAAAGAGGGTTTAAAACTTGCAAAGGAGAACATTAAATTTGCTGATAATTTTCGTGATAATGCAATAATTGAAATGTTGGCAATGCATGATGCTGAACTACTCTATAGTCAAGCTGTTTTTTATTATCAAAAGGCACAAAGTTTTAACCCTAATAATGCTGAGTTAAATTATAAAATTGGAAGCTGCATGTTGTTTACTAATAATAAAGAGAATGCTTTTTCTTATCTGAAAAAAGCAGCTAGCCTTTCTAATGATTTTCCAAATGATTTTTTGTTTTATAAAGGTATGTGTTTACAGTTAGATGGTGAATTTGGAAACGCTATTGAGCAATTTGAACTTTTTAGAAATTCAGCAAAAAAGAAAGAATTGGAGTTTTTTGAGATGCTAACAAAAAAATATATTAAAGAATGTCAGTCGTCTGTTTATGTTTTATCACAAAATCATAGAATCTGGGTAGATAACTTATCATTGAATACTGAGTATGATGATTGGAGTCCGTGTTTAAGTGCTGATGGTGACTTATTGCTATTTACCTCAAACAGACCTAATGAAAACTCAGCAAATAATATTGGAAGTTATGATCAGGATATTTATTATTCAAATAAAAAAAGCAGGAAATTTAAATCGATTTTCCCTTTATCTGAGTTAAACTCTAGTTCTGATGATGTTTCTGGTGGTCTTTCTTATGATGGGCAAAGACTACTTATTTTTAAAGAAGAAGATGGAAATACTGATGTTTATGAGTCTGAATTAAATGGAAAATATTGGGGTGAAGTAAATAGAAAAATGGGTAAGAAATCTAGGGGAGGAAATACTGATAAAAATGAGACTTTTGCATCTTTTGATCCTCCAGATATAAAAGTGTATTACATTACTGATGGAGGGCATAGCGGAAATAAAAATATCTACTTTTCTGGTGTAATGAATCGAGAGAGAAATATTTGGGGAAAAGGACAAAGTGCTGGGGTTGTGAATACAAAATTTCAGGAGGGTTCAGTTTATATTCATCCTGATGGAAAGACAATGTATTTCTCATCAAAAGGGCATAATACTTTAGGTGGCTATGATATTTTTGTTTCTTATGTTGATGATTTGGGGCATTGGGGAAAGCCAATTAATTTGGGTTATCCTATTAATACTCCTTATGATGATTTATTTTACAGTGCTACTGCTAGTGGAAGATATGCTTTTATTGCTTCAAATAGAGCTGGAGGCAAGGGTGGTTTAGATATTTATAAGGTAACTTATTGGGGTGCAGATAAGCCAATGACTGCTGATTTTGAAGATCAGTTAATGGCTAGTATTGCAAGCCCTGTTTCTGATAATTCAGTTGCTGAACCAATTACTGTTGAAGAGAAATCTTTAACTGTATTCAAAGGTAAAATATTAGATGCGATTACTAAAAATTCTATTGCGGCTGATATTGAGATTACAATCAATTCTACTGGAGAAGTTTACACTACACTAAAATCAAATAGTTCAACAGGTAAATTTTTATTATCACTTCCTGCAGGAAAAAATTATGGAATTTCTGTTGTTGCTGAGGGGTATTTATTTCATTCGGAAAATTTTGATTTACCTAAAGGAGATGGTTTTAACTTAGTAAATAAAGATATTGAACTAAAGAATATTAAAGTTGGAAGTAACATTACGCTCAGAAATGTATTTTTTAATTCTGGAAAATGGGATGTAAAATCTGATTCATATGCAGAACTTGATAGGCTAGTTGCATTACTTTCTGATATTCCATCTTTAAAAATAGAAATATCTGGTCATACGGATAATGTTGGTTCAGTATCCTTTAATAAATTACTCTCTCAAAGGCGAGCGGATGCGGTGGTAAATTATCTAGCAGGAAAAGGAGTAGATAAAAAAAGATTGTCCGCAAAAGGTTACGGACAATCTAAGCCTGTTGATTCTAATAATACTGCTGAAGGTAGAGCCTTAAATAGAAGAACTGAATTTGAGATTATTGAAAATTAATCGCAGGGCGATACCCTTTAGGGTTTTGCTAAGGATTAGTTTATTTGATAATAATTTTTTGTGTTTTATTTTCTGATTTAAGTATATAAACTCCTTTATTTAAATGAGAAATAGTTGTAAATTTTTCATTAGTTGAAAGCACTAGTTTTCCACTTATATCATACATTGAAACAGTTTTCATTGATTCAATTGTATTGTTTGCTGAATTAAATGTAAAATTATTTTCTTCAGATAAATTTATTGTAGAATTAACTATTGCCTCATTAAAACTTACTGTGGTAGAATTAAAAAGATCACCTTGGTTGTTGCCTATAGGGTAACCTGCTTCAATAAAAGCACCATAAAAAGTAATATCACCTGTTCCTGCTATAGGTGCTTCCCAAGTAAGATTCCAAGTATTCAGGCTATTTCCTGCTGCAGTATGTGTTACCGCTTTACTATTGTTAGTAAATTGTGTATTTATTGGATCGGATGTTCCAAATGAACCAGCCTTTGTATCATTGGTATTTTCTTCACAAGTCACTTCAAAACCATTAGGACCTCCAGTTCCTAATCCACTATTTATTGTTGCTGTTATATTGTATATATTTCCAGGTTCATATCCAGTTGAGGGAATATCTGTTGTAATTGTAGCGCCTTGTCCTTGTTGTGCACCATGGCACTGCGTACAATTTGCACCATCCGTTGGAGATCCTGTTTTTCCTCCTACTGAACCTGTAGAATTGGAGTTAGAAGTTGTTGGATAAAAGAATATTCCTAGAACAATACTAACCGGAATAATAAGTAAAGATTTTTTCATCATATAAAGTTTTAATTTAGGCAAATATATGATATTAAAGAGAAAATAAATACATTTGCAAGTATGAATACCAAAACTAAAATCCTAGATTCGGTAGGGATAAGTCAAAAAATAAACAGATTAGCATGGGAGGTTTACGAGAATAATTTGCTTGAAAAAGAAATTATTATTGTTGGTGTTTCAGGTAGAGGAGAAGCGTTGGCAAATCAGTTGTCTGAGGTGATTAATGAGATATCTTCAATCAGAACAAAAATTGGAACTATTAGTTTAGATAAAGATAATCCTTATCAAAAAGAAATAAGTACAACTTTAGATGAAGTAGATTACTCTAATAAGGTTGTAGTTTTGATTGATGATGTACTAAATTCAGGAAAAACTTTAATGTATGCAGCTAAGCATTTTTTAACTACACCAATATTAAAACTTTCAACAGTTGTTTTGGTTGATAGAACACATAATCGTTTTCCAATAAAGGCTGACTATGTTGGTCTGTCTTTAGCGACTACTTTAAAAGAATATGTAAATGTAAAATTAGATGGTGAGGAGCAGGGAATTTATCTCTCTTAAAACTTCCTTTACTGTTTTGTTATCAGTTTCAATTGTGTAATCTGCTTGCTTATAGGTTTCCTCCCTTTCTTTAAGTATCTTACGTATAAACTCTAACAGCTTATCATTTGTTAATTTACTGATTAATGGCCTCTTATTTTTATTTTTCTCTAATCTTTTGATTAATGTAACTGTTGATGCCTTTAAGTAGATAACTGTCCCTTTGTGTTTAAGGTATTCTATATTGTTATTATGAGAAGGTAGTCCGCCACCACAGGCAATAATAGCCTTTCTATTAATTGAACGAATTGTATCGGTTTCCAATTTTCTAAAAGCAATTTCACCATCAGTTTCAAATATTTCTTTGATACTTTTAGATGTTTCTTTTTCAATCTGACTGTCTGTATCAATAAAAACAACTTTATTAAAAGCAGCAATTTGCTTTCCTATAGTTGTTTTTCCTACCCCCATAAAACCAATAAGATACAGCATATTTATGTATTGTTTATTGACGCAAATTAACTGAATTTTTGAGAATAAAAACAGACTGTTTTAAGTAAAGAATTATTTATTAATTTTTTTTTGTCAAAATATTTTCTGATTAATTAAAAGTAATATATTTGCAGCCGATTTTGACCGACCTGGTAGCTCAGTTGGTAGAGCATCTCCCTTTTAAGGAGAGGGTCCTGGGTTCGAGCCCCAGCCAGGTCACAAATTGAAATAAATCCCGCATCAGCGGGATTTTTTTACTTTTGTAAACCTAAGCCCAGGTGCTGAAATTGGTAGACAGGCATGATTGAGGGTCATGTGTCCTAAGGACGTGCGGGTTCGACTCCCGCTCTGGGCACAAAAAAAAACGGGCTTATGCCCGTTTTCTTATCAGAAATTGATTTGATGTCTTCTTACTTTACAAACTGTTCTGCTACTTTTTTGTTTCTAGGTCCTTCTGAATAATTATAAAAACCTTCCCCTGATTTAATTCCTAATTTACCAGCAGTAACCATATTTACTAAAAGTGGGTTAGGAGCATATTTAGGATTTCCAAATCCTTCATGCATCACCTCTAAAATTGATAAACACACATCAAGTCCGATAAAATCAGCTAAATGTAATGGACCCATTGGATGAGCCATTCCTAGCATCATTACAGTGTCAATTTCTTCAACACCCGCAACTCCTTGAAATAATGTCTCAATTGATTCATTTATCATTGGCATTAAAATTCTATTGGCAACAAAACCAGGGTAATCGTTTACTTCAACAGGTGATTTCCCTAAAGTTCTACTCATTTCCATAATTCTTTCAGTAACTTTATCAGAAGTAGCATATCCTCTGATAACCTCTACTAACTTCATGACCGGGACAGGATTCATAAAATGCATTCCAATAACTTTGGTAGGTCGATTTGTTACAGCTGCAATTTTTGTTATTGAGATAGATGACGTATTAGTTGCTAATAAAGTATTAGTATCACAGATTTCATCTAATTGCTTAAATATTTTAAGTTTGAGGTCAATATTTTCAGTTGCAGCCTCAACAACTAAATCTACACCTTTTACACCTTCTTTAATGTCTGTGTAAGTAGTAATGTTTGATAAAGTATTGTTTTTATCATCTTCAGTAATTCTTTCTTTCTTAACCATACGGTCCAAGTTTTTACTGATAGTAGCTATAGCTTTTTCTAAAGCATCAGCAGAGATATCTACTAAATTTACATTAAAATCTTTTTGAGCAAAAGTATGAGCAATTCCATTACCCATAGTTCCTGCACCAATTACTGTAATATTTTTCATTTTTTGTATTTTTAATTTTTGGCAAATATAATTAGTCTTATAAGATAAGATTATAGCTGTAGAAATTATTTTTTGTAATGAACAATTCTAATATTATCAAAATCTAGTGTTTTTACTTCTGAGAAGTTATCTCTCTGCATTCTAATAAAAACAGAGAAACTTTCAGCACCAATTGCCTCACTAACCGTTTGGGTTAAATTTACATATATTTTATTCCAATCATCTTTAGGGTTTATCCATAGAAGGTCTTTTTGTAAAGTTGGTGTATTAGGAAAATTAATATACATTCCAACTAAAAATTCACTATCACTTTTATAATCTAATTCAAGGTAGGTTGCTGATCCTTGTTGGGGTACATTGTCAAAACTAAGTGGGTGATCTTTGTAATTTATTTCTGTAACAAAAATAGAATCTAAGAATGATAAAGAGCCATAATTTCCGTAAGGTCCTCCTGAAATTTTTTGAAAACAAGTGTCATAATTAAAAGTATATGATGGATCAAAATTATCAATCATTCCTTCAATATTTTCTTTTAATGCAACAATAGGACTAATAATTGTTGTGGAATCAATTGTTAGTTTTATTGAAGAAGTGTCAGAGTGATAGAACGGATAAGTAACTCTTTGTGATGCAATTCCATTATCCTTAATTCCTGCATAAATACGGACTTCAACAGCTCCATCATTTAAAACTGGAAAATGAGCAGGTAGCTCGTAAACACCTTTGTTAACCCCGTCAATATATACCCAAGCATCTGTAATGTTTGTAGTATAATCTTCATCAAGTGTAATTTCATCAATTTGAATGTATGATGGTACTCCATTAGTAGTTGTATCATCTTTATCACAAGAGAAGAGTGAGATAGCAATAAGGAAATAGAGGGTCTTTTTCATATCTTTAGTATTAACAATTTACTGTGTATTTTCTAGAAACATCTAATGTTAAAAATACTTATTTATTGTCTTAATTTGTGATTAATAATTTTCCTCAAAAATAGTTTAAAAGATTGATTGAGAAATAAGAATGAAAGATAGTTTTAGACATCAGGGGTTGCGAAAGCAGTTAGTACAACATTTAGCATCAAAAGGCATTAAGAATATTGATGTTCTGAGTGCGATAAATAACATTCCTAGGCATCAGTTTTTGGATACTGCATTTGTTAATTTTGCATATCAAGATAAAGCATTCCCTATTGGTTCTGGTCAAACTATTTCTCAACCATATACTGTAGCTTTTCAGTCGCAATTACTAGAGTTGAATCCGTATGATAAAGTGCTTGAAGTTGGTACAGGTTCAGGTTATCAGGCAGCAGTATTGACTTTATTGGATGCTGATGTTTATACAATAGAAAGACAAAGAGATTTATTTAATAAAACAAAAATATTTTTACCAAAGTTAGGCTACAATTGTCGCTTTGTTTATGGTGATGGTTATAAGGGATTACCTAAATTCGCACCTTTCGATAAGATAATTATTACATGTGGAGCTCCTTGTATTCCAGAAGATTTAGTTGCCCAATTAAAAGTTGGAGGTAGAATGGTAGCTCCAATTGGAGAAGGAGATATTCAAGTAATGCATTTGATAGAAAAATTATCAGAAACTGAAACTAGAATTACAACTCATGGAGAGTTTTCGTTTGTTCCTATGCTTAATGATAAAAATAATGGAGTTGAATAAGTTCTATATTTAACTAGAAAATTTATTTTTTGTATTTTTAATGAAAATTAAAATAACTATTTTCCCTATTTTTACCCTATGATTATAGAATTTTACAAATACCAGGGAACTGGTAATGATTTCATCATGATTGATGATAGGGAAAGCACTTTTGATATTACTGATAATAAGTTAATAGCAGCACTTTGCGAAAGAAGAATGGGCATTGGTGCTGATGGTTTGATATTATTAAGAAACCATCCATCTTTGGATTTTGAGATGATTTATTTCAATTCTGATGGAAATCAATCTAGTATGTGTGGTAATGGTGGGAGATGCATTATTGATTTTGCAGCAATGTTAGAAGTCATCAAAACTGAAACTACATTTATGGCTATTGATGGCGAGCATAAAGGTCAGTTTTTAGGAGATACAATTGCATTGCAAATGCAAGATGTTGCTGAGATTTTTGGAGAGGGTGATGGTTTGGTTTTAGATACTGGCTCTCCTCATTATATTGAGATGGTTGATAATTTACAATATATAGATGTAAATAAAGAGGGAAGAAGAATAAGAAATTCAGCTCCTTTTAAAAAGGAAGGGATAAATGTAAATTTTGTACAAGATAGTGCAGAGCTTGAGGTAAGGACTTATGAGAGAGGAGTGGAGAAGGAGACTTTAAGTTGTGGTACTGGTGTTGTGGCTACAGCTTTAGCAATGCATTATGCCAATTGCATAGGTGAAAATTTGGTAAATGTAAAAACTAAGGGTGGCGAGTTAACCGTTAGTTTTGAAGAGTTTAATGGTGGGTACAAAAACATTTGGTTAAGTGGAGAGGCTAGTATGGTTTTTGCTGGCGATTTTGAATGTTAAAAAGCGACAAAATATTGTTACGACCTTTGCAATTATCTGATTTAGATTTTTTGTTTGAAATTGAAAACAACAAAGAGAATTGGAAGTACGGAACTGAAAATAAACAGTATACTAAAGAGGAGCTTACAAATTATATTGCTAATGCTAAACAAGATATTTCTAATGCTGGGCAGTTTCGTTTTGTTATTGATTTTGAAAATACTCCAATAGGTTTTATTGACCTTTTTGATTATAAAACTAACAGTGCAGGTGTTGGTGTAATAATTGTAAAAAATTACAGAAGAAGAGGTTTTTCAAAAGAGGCATTGGAACTTTTGATTGATTATGCTACAAACACTCTTAAAATAGAAAAGTTACATTGTAATATTCAAAAAGATAATTTAGCGAGCATTAAGCTATTTACCTCTTGTGGCTTTGAATTGGAAAGAGAAAAAAAAGAGTTGCAGTATTTTGTTAAATTAGCGAAAAAATAAATTATGAAAAGACTACTACTTATATTACTTTGCTTACCTATGATTGGGTTTGGGCAATTAACTTATGTGCCTGATGATAATTTTGAAGATTGGCTTGAGATAAATGGGTATGGAGATGGGAATTATGCGAATGACTCTGTTCTTACACAGGCTATTGATACTATAACGATATTAAATATAGATAATTGGATGATATCCGAACTTACAGGAATTGAAGACTTCCTTAGTTTAGAATATCTATACTGCAGGAATAATCAAATAACAACTATTAACTTAAACAATAACACTAACTTAATCGAACTAAATTGCAGGTCTAATTTTGTTACTTCAATAGATGTTCAAAATAACACTCAGTTACATTATTTATCTTTTGATGAAAATCAGATGACTACTATTGATTTAAGTGGCAATCCAAATTTAACTGCTCTAGGAGCTCAATCAAACCAAATTACAGATCTAGATGTGTCTAACAATCTATTTCTTTGGATATTATATTGTTGGGATAATCAGTTGACAGCTTTAGATTTAACTTCTAACAGTTTCCTTCATTATTTAAATTGTCAAGACAACTTACTTCTTGATTTAGATATTAAAAATGGAAATAATAGTCAAATGATAGAGTTTTTGGTTCAAGGTAATGAGGAATTATATTCTATTAATGTTGACGATTCGACTTGGTCTACTAATAATTGGAATTTCCTACCGCAGAATAATATTGAACCATGGCATTATTTTAGTGAGAATTGCCATGTCACAACTAATTTACAAGAATACCCTTCAAATAAAGCGCTTCTTAAAACAATAGATTTATTAGGAAGAGAAACAAACCAAAAAAATCAACCTCTATTTTATATCTATGATGATGGAACAGTAGAGAAAAGAATAGTTATAGAATAAATGAGAAGCATTGTTTTTTTACTTGCTACTTGTTTACTGTTTGCTTGTCAAAGGGGAGAGGTCAGTACTTATACCACTTACTTAAATCATAATGATACAGTAAAATATGTAGGAAAGGAAGAATGTAGAATGTGTCATTCTGAGATTTATGATTCTTATATGCAAACTGGAATGGGGCAGTCCTTTCATTTTGCAACAAAGGAGCATAGTGCATTAGCAAACAGTCAAATGCATGTCATTTATGATACTATCAAAAATCTTTCTTACCAACCATTTTGGATAAATGACAGTCTGTATATAAAAGAATTCCGCTTAAATGGAAAGGATACAACTCATCAACTCATCAAAAAAGTTGATTATAAAATTGGGAGTGGGCAACATACAAATTCTCATTTATTTGAGGTCAATGGTTATGTTCATCAAATGCCATATACTTATTATACTCAAGATAAATTAGCTGATCTACCACCAGGATTTGAAGATGGTCAGAACACTCGATTTTCTCGAGAGATTGGCTTGGAATGTATGAGTTGTCATAATGCTTACCCTGGGCATGAAAGTGGCTCTTTTAACAAATACAGCAGCATTCCTTCAGGAATTGACTGTGAAAGGTGTCATGGTCCAGGTGAGGTGCATGTTAAGCAGAAATTAGCTGGAAATATAATTGATACTTCAAAGTACATTGATTATACCATTGTTAATCCTGCAAAATTGCCAATTGATTTGCAATTTGATGTTTGTCAAAGATGTCATTTGCAGGGGACTTCAATTTTAGCTGAAGGAAATACTTTTACCTCTTTTAAACCTGGGATGAAACTCAGTGATGTAATGGATACTTATCTTCCAAAATATGAGCATGATAATTCATTTATTATGGCATCTCATGTGGATAGGTTAAAGCAAAGTACTTGTTTTCAAAATACTGAAATGACTTGTGTCACTTGTCATAATCCGCATAAAAGCGTTACTACTTTAAAAGCAACTTATTTTGATGCAAAATGTATGCAATGCCATGATGTGTGTAAAGATGAAAAAACACAAAATTGCACTGATTGTCATATGCCAAAATCAACTTCAACTGATATTATGCATGTAGCAATTACGGATCATAAAATTACCATTCCTTCTAATGAAAAAAATCAAAAAGGGGCATTTTTAGGTTTGTTTGCAATTAATAATTCTAATCCAACTCATCTATCTAAAGCTAAGGCATATTTAAAACGCTATGAAAGTTTTGAATCTAGCCAATTCTACTTGGATTCTGCTTTTAAGTATTTACAGATTTCAGAACATAATTTCACTTCCTATATTCAGTATTACTATCTTAAAAATGATACAAAAGGACTTGTTAATTTTGTAATGTCTAATGATGTAGATAGCAGCAAATATTCTCAGACGGATTTAGCAATGGCTTACAGCAGAATGGGAGAGGTGTTTGCATCTCAAAATATGAATACTAATGCTGAATTGTATTTTAAAATTTCAGTAGATTTAATGCCTTTTGTAATTGATTATAAAATAAAATACGGCAGTTTCTTATTAAATGTTAATAAAAAAACGATTGCTTCTTCAGTTTTTCATGAAGCATTAAAGTTAAACCCAACAATAAAAGAAGTTCATTTAAATTTAGGATATATTGATATTTTAAATCGAGAGTATGAAATGGCTGATAGAAGGTTAAAACAAGCTATCGTACTGGATCCTGATTATATTTTGGCTTATGAGAATTTGGTGCTTTCTGCCCAGATGCAAAATAAAAATATCCAGATGAAGTTTTATTTGAAGAAAATTTTGGAAATTGCTCCAGGTCATAAAGCCAATCAAATTTTAAAGAATTTATAATTGAAGAAAAGAAGAAAATTTAAGAAAAAATCAGGTTTTAGAAAATTTCTAATTTCATTTTTAGTATTAGTTCTTTTGGGAGGTGGAGGAATGGTATATGAATTGTACTCTAGAGTATATAATCCTAATATTATTTTTGCTGAAGATACTAAAGAAAAGTATATTTATATTCCAACTTCTTCTGATTTCACTAAGGTAGTTGAGGTCTTATCAGAGAATGGATTGTTGATTAATTCCAATTCTTTTGAGTGGTTAGCAAAACAAAAGAAATACACTAAGAACATTAAGCCTGGTAGGTATAAAATTGACAGAGCATTAAATAATAATGAATTGATTAATTTATTGCGCTCTGGTAGACAAACTCCTATAAAAGTTACTTTTAATAATTTGCGAACAAAAGAACAATTAGTAGGTAAAATTTCAAGCCAAATTGAAGCAGATTCTTTAACATTATTAAATTATATTTCTGACACTTTGTTTCAGCAGAAACTTGGTTTATCAGATGATAATGTGGCTTGTATCTTTATTCCTAATACTTATGAGTTTTATTGGAATACTTCAGCAGATCAATTTGTAAAAAGAATGCTAAAAGAATATCAAAAATTCTGGAATAATGACAGAAAAGCAAAGGCTAATAAGATTAAATTAAATTATTATGAGGTGGCTACTTTGGCATCAATAGTCGAAAAAGAGCAAAACATCAAAAGAGATGAACGACCAGAAATTGCTGGTTTATATTTGAACAGAATTAAAAAGAAAATGAAGTTGGAATCTGACCCTACTTTAATTTTTGCATTGGGAGATTTTACTATCAAAAGAGTACTGAATAAAGACAAAAAAGTTGATTCCCCTTTTAACACTTATAAACATAAAGGTTTGCCACCAGGTCCTATTTGTATTCCCTCTATCAACTCAATTGATGCAGTATTGAATGCAAGTAATCATAAATATATTTTTATGTGTGCAAAAGAAGACTTTTCCGGCTATCATAATTTTGCAAAAACCTACGCTAAGCACCTCATAAATGCGCGTAAATATCAAAAAGCACTAAATAAGAGGAAAATAATGCGTTAATTTTTTAATTTCGCATCCTTTTAAAACAAGTAAAATGACAAAAATTAAGTTTGGAACAGATGGTTGGAGAGCAATCATTGCAAAAGAATATACTACCGATAATGTAGCAAGAGTAAGTATTGCTGTAGCTGATTGGTTAAATGAAAATAATGATAACCCTTCAGTAGTAATTGGACATGATTGCCGTTTTTCTGGTGAGATGTTTGCAGAAACAGCTGCAAAGGTTTTAGCATCAAACGGTGTGTTGGTTAAAATTGCAAAAGGCTTTGTTTCTACTCCAATGGTTTCCTT
The DNA here is from genome assembly GCA_905478185.1 of uncultured Flavobacteriales bacterium. Lineage (GTDB taxonomy): Bacteria > Bacteroidota > Bacteroidia > Flavobacteriales > BACL11 > UWMA-0277. The sequence continues at coordinate 25,878 of CAJQHO010000051.1, forward strand.
GGGTGTGGTAAAGGAAAAAGCATCTTTGGGTGTTGTAATTACAGCTTCTCATAATCCACCTGCATATAATGGCTTTAAACTTAAAGGTGATTTTGGAGGTCCATTATTACCTGTTGATATTACTGATGTAGAAAATAGAATTCCTGAAAGTAATTCTGTTGATTTAGATGTAATTTCCATAGAAAGTTTAGTTACTGAAGGAAAAATTATTTATGTTGATTTAGAAGAAATGTATTGCAAACATGCTGAGGCTAATTTTGATTTAGATGTTATTAATAATTCTGATATGAATTTTGCTTATGATGCAATGTTTGGTGCTGGAATGAGTGCGATAAAATGTCTTTTGCCAAAAGCTACTTTATTGCATTGTGATGATAACCCTGGTTTTTTAGGTATTGCTCCTGAGCCAATTCATAGAAATTTACAAGAGTTTTCTGATTTGATGAAAAACAATGATTTGGATTGTGGATTGGCTACAGATGGTGATGCAGATAGAATTGGGCTTTATGATAGTAAAGGTAACTTTGTTGACTCTCATCATATTATCCTTTTATTGATTCACTATATGGTGAAATATAAAGGAATGAAAGGAAAAGTAGTTACAGCATTTTCTTGTTCAGTAAAAGTTGAACAAATGTGTAAGTATTATGGACTGGAACAAGAAACTGTTCAGATTGGCTTTAAGCATATTGCAGGCAAAATGATAACAGAAGATGTATTGTTAGGTGGTGAAGAATCTGGTGGAATTGCTACTGCTGGTCATATTCCTGAGAGAGATGGTATTTGGATGGGATTAATCTTGTTCGAGTTTATGGCTAAATCAGGTAAATCATTGGAAGATTTAATTGCAGAAGTATATGAAATTGTTGGTCCTTTCGCTTTTGAGCGTATCGATCTACATATTGATAATGAAACTAAATTAAAAATTATAGAAGATTGTAAAACAGGTATGTTTACTAAGTTTGGTAAATATGAAGTGGAAAGAATTGAAACAACTGATGGCTTCAAATTCTTCTTTGATGCTGACACTTGGTTAATGATACGTCCTTCTGGTACTGAGCCAGTCTTAAGAACTTATGCAGAGGCTTCAACTCAAGAGAAAGTATTTGATATTTTAGCTGATTGTAAAGCTACAATCTTATAAATGAAACAGCTTTTTCTGATATTATTTTCATGTATTTTATTGACTGTAAATGCTCAGGATTGGAATATTCCCAAAGTAGGTGATGGTGGCTGGGAGGTAGAGCAAGAATTTACTTTAAATAAGAAAAGAAGAAACATTCTTTTAATTTCAGAGGCAAGTGCTTATACTGTTGCTTTGGTTGGTTTAAATCAGCTTTGGTATGCTGATTATCCTAAGAGTAGTTTCCATTTTATTAATGATAATGAAGAATGGTTGCAAATGGATAAAATGGGGCATATGTCAGCATCCTATTATACAGGTGTTGCAGGAATTAAGGCTTATGAATGGGCAGGTTTTAGTCGTAAAAATGCTATTTGGTATGGAGGTATGACGGGTTCAATTTTCTTAACTGTTATTGAGGTTTTAGATGGAACATCAGAGCAGTGGGGTGCGTCATCAGGAGATTTAATTGCTAATACTACAGGCTCGCTATTAGCAATAGGACAAGCACTTAAATGGAACGAGCAAAGAATACAGTTGAAGTATAGTTACAGCCCTTCTAATATTTCTGCCAAGAATCCAGAACAACTTGGATCAAATCATTTAGAAAGAGTATTGAAAGATTATAACGGCCAAACTTATTGGCTTACCTTAAATCTTAAGTCTTTATTGCAGATAGAAAATTCAGATTTTCCAAGTTGGCTTAGTTTAGCATTAGGTTATGGTGCTGATGAAATGGTAAATCCATATCATGAAGAAGGTAATGCGGAAAGATATAGACAATTTTTAATGTCATTTGATGTTGATTTGAATAAGATTAAAACAAAAAACAAAACTCTGAATTCTGTGTTGCATACTTTCGGCTTCTTGAAATTTCCAACACCTGCAATCCAATATACAAATGGAAATATCTTTTTCCACCCAATTTATTACTAATGGATTTTAAGATTGGCGATAAAGTGCTTTTTAAGAATGAAAACCTAAAAGGTGAGGTTATAAAGATTAATTCTAATTATAAACTTACTGTGCTTTCATCTGATGGTTTTGAGCTTAATGTAGCTATAAAAGATTTGGTTAAAATTGAGAAAGGAACTGATAAAGCGACTTCTTATGGTGAGTATACTTACACTAAGGATGTTGATAGAAGAACTTCAAAATCACAAAAAAGACAAAAAAGCCAAACAGTATTAAAAGTTGATTTACATATAGAATTGCTTACTTCTAACTATCATTATTTGGATAATTTTGAAATTGTACAAATGCAGCTAAACGAATGTCATAAGAAGATTCAACAAGCGATAAATTCCAATATCTCAAAACTTATTATAGTTCATGGAATAGGTACTGGTGTTCTGAAATCAGAAGTGCATAAGTTACTCAGAAATTATAAGCTTAGATTCTATTTATCAAAAGATGCAGGAGCCACTGAAGTGATGATTTAATTCCCCTCTAATCGGCTAATTATCTCAACTATTTGGGTGTGAGTAATCCTCTTTGCAATAATCTTTTTGTCTTTGTCAAGTAAGTAAATAACTGGAGTAGAGTAGATGTCATATTTATCCCGCCAGTCGCTACTAGCTACAGGATTCCCCTCCTCATCATGATTAATATCAGCAACATTAGTCCAATCTCCAGTTTCTTGAGCGTTAATAAATTTCTTCCATTCATTTTTATCAAATTCAGTTGCTACTGCAAAAGTCTTTATGTCATACCCAACTGAAGTTAATGAGTCTACATCATTTTTAATTTTTGGAATCTCTTTTTTACAATGTCCACAAGTTGGTCCAAAGAAAACAAGCACAGTATAATCAGCTTTTATTTCTTGTAAAGTATGCAGAACTCCAGACGTATCTTTCATAAAGGGTCTTCCATAAAAATCAAGAAATTCTGATGCTTTTCTTCCAATTAAATTTGGAGCAATTTTCTGAGCTCTATCTGCTATTTTAACTAGTTGAGTAGAATCTACCCAATCACATTGATTTGTGATGTAGTAATTTTCGACCATGTGTACAAAAACAGCATCCATACCCATAATTTTTGATCTCTCATAAGTTGAAGTAATGTAAGAAACTACATATTGGAAAATCTCACTATTAGCTCTTGAATGTTCTACTAAAACATCAGCAGATACATTAATAGAGTCAGGATGTTTAGCGGTTAGTTTATCTAAATATTGATCCATTTTACTGTAGAAAATAGGAGTTCTTAGCATTCTTTCATCAGAGAAATCAATATTATCCCAAAAGTGTTTTTTGTAAAATCTGTAAGGAAAAGTTTTGTCAGGATTTCCTAAACTATCTAAAGGCGATTCAGGAATAACGGGTTCAGTAGTTGCGTTAATTATTTTTGCAAAGAATTTATCAGAGTTATTTTTTATAAAGTTATAGCGAAATTCTTTAACCTTCTTGTCAACTTCTGAAGCTTTTTCTTGCAATGCTTTTTTATTTTCTCCTTCTGCAGTTTCAAGTTGTTTTCTTAAAGGAGTAACCTCTTTTTGCATATCCGTTATAAAGTTAAGGTACTCATAAAATGCAGGGTTTTCTTTAGAATTTTTGAAAGTCATTGCTCCAACTAAATCATCTGATTTAGTTGTGAATGAGAAATGTTGCTCAGAAACAATAATATCAAAATACCTGCTCTCTGATAAAACTACTAGGTACATTCCACCTTTCAGTTTTTCATCACCTTCAAAAATGAATTTACCATTTACTACATTGGCTGTATCGGTTGCATATTGTTTTCCTCCAAAATAGTACGCAAGCATCACAGTTGAATCTTTCAATCCACTTACTGTTCCTGTAATTTTATATCCCTCTTTTTTTTGTTGTAAAAGTTCTGCTAAAGTTTGAGAGTTAGATGTTAAAGAGAATGTGACAACTGCAATTAATAAAAATATTTTTTTCATCATTTTTTAATTTAGGTTTGCAAAATTAAGAATCTTAACGAAAACTACTAATTTCTATTGTTTGTTTTTCAGATATCCGTCTAAAAATACTATTCCAATAATAATAGTGCTCCCAACATAGAATGATGTGCTCATAAGTTCAGATTCACCAAATATAAGTAATGCAAGAATTATACTGTAGATTGGCTCTAGATTTATAGCCATTATTAGTGAAAAAGGGGTGATGTGTCGCATTATTTCAGTCATCCAAACAAAAACCATTGCTGTACAAAGTGTCCCTAGTATGAAAAGATAACTAAAGTCAGTTATTGATATTGTTGAAGTGAAAACAGAATAATCCTTTTGCAGTAGTAAAATTCCACTTATGATAATTAACCCAGAGAGCATTTCAATCATGGTAATTTGTGCCGCTCCTACCTTTTTGATATACTTAGCATTAAACAAGGTAAATAAAGTGCCTAAAAGTGCAGCCATTATCCCATAAAAATATCCCCAGAAATATTGTGTTTCCATTCCCATTACAAAACCTAAGGCGATAATTACAATTACTCCCATTACTACTTCATATCCCAATAATTTTCTCTTAAAGAATAATGGTTCAATTACTGCAGAAAATAGGGAGGATGTTGCCAAACAAACAACAGCTACTGATACTGTTGATACTTTTATTGATTCAAAAAAACATAACCAATGAAAGGTTACTAATGCGCCAACTCCCATTATCCCAAAGAAATCTTTTTTATTAACGCAAAATAATTGTTTCTTAAATGCTAAAAAAATGGCAAGACTTAAAAAAGCGATCCCCATTCTGTACCAGACTAAATGAATAGTGTCTAAAGAAATAAGTTTCCCCAAGACACCTGTTAGTCCCAATATTACCACCATTATATGTAGTGAGGTAAGTTTGTATTTAGCGAGTATGTGATACATGAATTAAATTGATAATTTTGTGCAATAATACAATATAAGAATGAAGATAATTATTTCTCCAGCTAAAAAACTAGATACTTCTGTAAAAGTACAGAATAGTAAAATGAATACTTCATTTTTAGGTGAATCTACAAAGTTGATTCAGACTCTGAAAGGAAAGAGTATTTCGGAACTAAAAGATTTAATGGGTCTAAGTGATAATTTGGCTCAACTTAATTGGCAAAGGTTTCAGGATTGGGATATTGAAAATAGGAACACTTACAAAGCTCTTGAATTGTTTAACGGTGCTGTTTATGAAGGGGTAAATGCAAAAAAATTTAATAAGTCGGATAATGATTTTGCTCAAAATAATTTAAGAATACTTTCTGGTTTGTATGGTATATTAAAGCCAAATGATTTGATTTTACCTTATAGATTAGAAATGGGTACCAAGTTGAAAACAATAAAAGGAAATAACTTATATAGATTCTGGCAAGATAAATTGTATCAAAATATCGTAGAAGAGTTAAATAATGAAGTATTAATTAATTTAGCTTCAAACGAGTATTCTAAAGTTTTAAAGCTGAATAAGATAAAATCTGAGGTGATAACTCCAGTTTTTAAGGATTATAAAAATGGTAAATTAAAAGTTATTTCATTTTTTGCAAAAAGAGCAAGAGGTGAAATGGTTAATTTTATAATAAAAAATAGAATCACAAGCCCTGAGGAATTAAAATCGTTTAAAAATAATGGATATGCATTTTCTGAGGAAAGTAATGGGCAACTTCTTTTCGCTAGATAAGGTGTTTTGTTTCATAAAATAATTAAGATCGGAGTATTAATGAGATGATTTTAGTATATTTACCTTCAATTTAAATCTATTTAAAATGAAAAAAATATTTAAGATTTTTCTTATATTCCTTTTTTCAGGGTATTCTAATTTTATTTATTCTCAACTTACACCCTGCAATCTTACAGGAGGTAGTGTTTATGTTGATCATACTACTAGTCCTTGGATGATGAATGCAACTGTTAATGGAATGTCTCAATATAGTTATACATGGACAAATGGGGCAACAGCTAATCAAACTCCATTTTATTCTCAATGGTGTGTAAATATTTTAGATCTTATAAGTGGTTGTGATACGACTATTTGTCAAGATTGTATAGCAGATTCAACAGCAATGTGTGGATGTAATATGATGTATATGCCTGTTTGTGGATGTGATGGAGTAATGTATCCAAATTCTTGTGTAGCTGATTGTGCAGATGTTCCATGGACTCCAGCGGTTCCTAGTGGAATTCCTGGTGGCTTTTTGCCATGTAATCAGCCTAGTTCTTGTGTAGATTCTTCTTTAATTGATTTGACAGCTATCTGTACTTTGATATGGGATCCTGTTTGTGGTTGTGATAGTATTACATATTCTAATGATTGTCATGCGCTTAATTTTGGAGGAGTAACTTCTTGGACACAAGGACCTTGTAATTTTACGACAAATTTTGCCTGTATGGGAGGGATAAATCCTGGAGTTACTTCATGTCAAGGTCCTGGAAATTATTCTTTAGGACAAACGTATGTTATGGCAGTTTATCCAACAATGGCAGCATGTATAGCTGATTCTTGTAATGTTATCCCACCACCTCCACCTCCTTGTGGGGTAGAACTTACTGGAGATTCTATTATTTGTAATTGGGGTAATCCTCAGATTCTTACTGCATCACCAAATTCATCAACAGTATTGCCTGTTACATATATGTGGAATACTGGGCAAACAGGACCTGTTTTAACAATTATTACCCCTGGAACTTATTGTGTAACTCAGATTGATGCTAATGGATGTATTGATACAGCATGTATTACTGTTACTGTGCAGGACATTCCAATTTATTCGGCACCATCACCACCAATCATTTGTTTGGGAGATTCTATTGTTTTAGAAATAGATACTATTGGACTTTCTAATATCATTTGGGTTCCTAATACCTTGATTACCCCACCTGTTCATAGGATTGTAGATTTCCCTATATTCACAACTACTTATGTTGTTGAAGCTGTGGATTCGGCCGGCTGTGATAGAAGAGGTGAAATAGAAGTTATTATAGACTCTTGTATAACAGGAATAATGCATATTATGTCAGCTCAAGTTTTAATTTACCCTAACCCTGCTAAAGGTAATTTGACAATTAGTATGCCAAAATTTGAAATTTTTGATTTAAGGATTTATGATATTATGGGAAGGTTAGTTTTATCAGAGGATACGATATCTCAAACCTTTATTATATCAGGCAATACTTTATCCAAGGGAAGTTACATTCTTCATTTAAGTCATGCTAAAGGAATAATAACTAAGAAGTTAATGATTGAGTAGCTAACAATATTATTTTTAAATGATTCTACTAGGAACTGGTAACAGTGAAGATGTTATTTTAATTATTCTGCTTTTATCTATATTATTAGCTATTTTGATAAATAGAAAGTTGTTTTTTAAAATATTAGCAAAGGTTAATAAATTAATAATACCTTCATTATATAAGAAGGATATTGGTAAATTAAAAAGTTACGAGAAAGTAATTTTAGGATATAGATATTGGGTAACTAAGAATAGTTTGTAGTTATTCTTCTGCAGATTCTAAATTCTGAAACTCATAATTAAAATCAAATATTTTCCATTCTAATTGATCATTCTGTTTAAGCAGTATACTCTCAGTATGGTTTTTAGTTTTTGAATATTCTACATTATATTCAACAATTACATAAAACCCAGACCCATAGCCCTCAATTTCACTATTAAAATAAGTGTCGGACACCGATCTTTCTTCTAGTTGACCAAACTCATCCATCAATATTGAGATTTGATTCAACCAACTCTCTTCCGAGAATCTTTTCTTTAACTCAGAAGAAAGATATTGATAAGATGTTGAATATTGTCCTGAGTTTACATCATTCCACCATTGCAAACCAACTTTATTAGCATCAGTTATATATTTTGTAGTATATTTTTGAGCTGAAAGATTATTAAAAGAAAATAGTGCTAATAAAAGAATACTTAGATGTTTCATAGTGAATTTTTTTAAGATTGTAAAAGTAGTTGTTTTAATAAGAAATTTTAAAATTTTCCCAGATGATTTTTTCTTAATTCGCTATTTTTAAGAAGATATAATTAAAATTAACTTCCATTTTTGACCTTATTTTCTTCTTTTTTGTTGTTTTTGAAGTCAAAGTTATTAACCAATCTTTATCTAGTGTTTTTTTGTCCTTATCTAGTAAAGTTGCAATTGTCATAATTTAAGCAATATCACCATAATACACTGAAAATAAGGCAGTTGAAAAAACATTATATTTGATGTAAGTATTACAGTTTTTAGATTGAAAAAACTTATTTTCTTTAAGTTAATTTTTGACTTATGAACAATAAAACAAAATTCTTATCTAGTAAAATTTAGTTTGTAAGGATTTTTTATCTATATTAGTCCCTGTAAAAATAATATTAACCAAAAAAAATAAATCATGGCTTTTACGCACACAAACGAAAGAGGTACTTTATACCACTTAAACAAAAAAGATGTAACATTAAAATCAACTGGTAGAGTTCAGACTATCTATTATTTCTCAAAAGATTCAAGAGATACTGCTTCTGACAAACCAGATGGTTACTTTGTTAAGGAAAATTCAAGAACTGGATTACCATTCTTAACTAAGAAGAAATAATTTTAAGTTTTCTTAAAAGAAAAGCCCTAACATTTGTTAGGGCTTTTTTTTGTGCTTTGTTTTTTGTCTGATTAATCTCTTAACATTGACACATAATAGAGTAAGTAGGTTACGGCAGCTAAAGCAGCAACTACATAAGTGCTAGCAGCCCATCTAAGTGCATCATCAGCATATCCTAATTCTTTATCACTTGTAATTCCTGATGATCGTAACCAAACTAAAGCTCTTCTGCTGGCATCAAATTCAACTGGAAGTGTAATTAGTGTAAATGCAGTAACAATTGCTTGCAGTATGATAAATAGCATTATTAGCTGATTAAATCCAAGCCCAATATAGCTACCACCTATTAGTCCTATAATGAAAACGGTACTCATCATTTTATTGCTATAATTTACCACAGGAACCATTTGTGATCTCATTTGTAACCATTGATAAGCAGTAGCGTGTTGTACTGCATGTCCGCACTCATGAGCTGCAATTGCAGCAGCTGTTACGTGCCTTCCTTGATAAACTTCAGGACTTAGATTTACAGTCCTATCCATAGGATTGTAATGATCAGTAAGTTTTCCTGGAACTGAAATTACTTTTACATCATTTATTCCATTATCACTTAACATTCTTTCAGCAATTTCTTTTCCACTCATGCCTGATACGGTTGGTACTTGGCTGTATTTTTTAACTTTACTTTTTAATCTTGAACTTACAATCCCTCCTACAATCATAAACCCTATCATTATTACCCAAATCATATTTTATTGTTTTTAGTTTTTGCAAAATTAGGAAATTCCTCATCAGTATACAACAATATTATAGTAGTTTTGTAGTATTAAAAATTTATTGAATGAAACGACCACTTATATTAGTAGTTAATGATGATGGAATTTCTGCTCCTGGAATCAGAAATCTTATTAGAATTATGAATGATTTTGGAGATGTATTTGTTGTGGCTCCTGATAGTCCACAATCAGGAAAAGGACATGCAATTACGATTGAAGCAACTATTAGATGTGATAAAGTTATTATAGATGATGGCCCTCAAATTGAATATTCTTGTAGTGGCACTCCTGTTGATTGTGTTAAATTAGCTGTTAATCAGCTTTTAGATAGAAAACCAGATTTATGTGTTTCAGGAATAAATCATGGTTCAAATTCATCAATAAATGTCATTTATTCTGGCACTATGTCTGCTGCTGTTGAGGGTGCTTTAGAGGGAATACCATCAATTGGTTTTTCTCTTTTAGATTATGCACATAATGCTGATTTTTCTGAAGCAGAACAATACATCAGAAAAGTTACAAAAGAAGTTTTAGAAAATGGCTTAGATGATGGTGTTTGCTTGAATGTGAATATTCCAAAAAGAATAGAGGGGGAAGAAATTAAAGGATTAAAAGTATGTAGGCAAGCTGATGCAAATTGGGAGGAGGAATTTGAAGAAAGAACTGACCCAAAAGGAAGAACATATTATTGGCTTACTGGTAAATTTATGAATTATGACAAAGGTACAGATACAGACGAGTGGGCTTTGGCAAATCATTATGTTTCAGTTGTACCTGTTCAGTTTGATGTTACTGCACATTCTTCATTAGTTTCTGTAAATAAACTTTTATTGAATGAATAAAGCTGTAGCTAAAGGTTTTTCTGTTGGAGTAATTGCTCCAATTATTACATTAGTAGTTTATATTGCTTTTGTTTTGGAGGTGGAACTAGAAATTGCATTTGCTGAATTTGAAAGGTTAAATACATTAACGCATCATATTAGTTTAAGTGTATTTCTTACTAATATAATATTATTTTTTATGAATATAAAAACTCATAAAGAGGAAGTTGCAAAAGGAATTCTTGGAGCGACTCTTGTTTATGCATTTGTAATTGTTATAATCAAGTTCTTATAATGAAGTATTATATTATTACAGGAGAACCTTCTGGAGATTTACATGCAGCTAATTTAGTTTTCGAGTTAAAAAAATGCGATAAAAATGCGGAGATAAGAGCTTGGGGAGGAGACCGATTAATTGCTGAGGGTGTTCAGATTGCTAAACACATTAAGGATACAGCTTTTATGGGACTTTGGAGTGTACTAAAAAATCTAAGGGCCATAAAATCTAATTTGGATTATTGTAAAAAGGATATTATTAATTTTAAACCGGATGCACTGGTTTTAGTAGATTACCCAGGATTTAATCTAAAAATTGCACAATTTGCTAAGAAGCAAGGAATAAAAGTTTTCTATTATATTTCTCCTAAAGTTTGGGCTTGGAATAAAAGTAGAGTTTCTAAAATTAAAAAATTTGTTGATCATTTAATCGTAATCTTTCCTTTTGAAGTTGATTTCTATAAAAAGTATGGCATGGAAGTTGCTTATGTAGGAAATCCTTTGTTAGATGAGATAGGTAAAGATAATTTTAAGTTTTCTTACAAGTCTGATAAAAATATAATTGCGTTACTCCCTGGTAGTAGAAAACAAGAAATAGAAAAAATTCTCCCAAGAATGCTAGAAGTAGTTGAAAGTTATCCGAATTATCAATTTGTAATTGCGGCTACTAATACATTTTCAAAAGAATATTACCATCAAATTATTAAAAATTCGAAAGTAGATTTGGTTTTTGACGAAACTTATGGTTTGCTTTCCAATGCTGATTATGCTTTAGTAACTTCTGGTACAGCTACTTTAGAAACAGCTCTCTTTAAAGTGCCTCAGCTTGTTTGCTATAAAACAAACTGGCTTACTTATTCTATTGCTAAATCTCTTATTAAAATTGACTATTTATCCCTTGTAAATATCTTAATGGATAAATTAGTAGTAAAGGAATTGATACAATCAGAGTTAAATAAGGAGAATCTTATCTTTGAATTAAATAATATCATAAAAGAAAAAGAGTCTATCGCAAAGGATTACGATAAACTCATTAATTTATTAGATAAAAAAGGAGCTTCAAAAAATACGGCTCAGTTTATAGCAAAAACTATTTAGTAGCTTCTTTGTATTCTTGTATTTTTTTCTTGCTTAGCTCTACTCTTGCACATTCGTTTGGATACACTACAAAAGTACCGTCATAATCTTCAATGGAACCATCATCTCCATAAGCTGACCATGAAAATATAGCTGTATTATTCCCATAATTTCCTGACCAATATAATGATGCTGTAAGTGTTGATCCGTCAAATTGCGGAGTACAATCAGGAGGAGAGTTCCAGTAATAATCATTGGTTATATATCCAAGATTACTACCATTATAATCATAAAACGAATAAAAAGATATTCCAAAATTTAGCATGTATTGTACTGCACTATAATCAAGGTAATAGACAACATCACAAGTATAGTCACAAGCATTCGCAGGCTCGTAAAAAGCACATGGGTCATAATTTAAAGCAGAAGGATCAGTACATCCGTCATAATATAGGCAGCTTCCATCATTATCATCTGCAAGGGGGTCAAAATTAGCTGCACATGGGTCAGTACAGCCGTCTTTCCTTACTTCTACTGTACACGAATTTAAAAATATAGTTAGAGCTGAGAATAAGAGTATTTTTTTCATGGTTTATTTATATTAATGAGACCAGAAATGTCTACCTAAGTAAAATGCTAATTTAAGTTTAGCATAAGCTCCCATAGAACTGAATTTATCTGTTCTATCTTCAATATTTTTAATGTCTTCATCTTTGTTATAAGAAGTAAATGTGCTGTTTGTTGTTCCAGATCCAATGTTAAAGCCAATAATTGGCTCAACTGAGAATATCTCTCTACTATTAAAGTTAAATAGTGACCAACCTACAGCTATTCCAATGTTAGAACCAAAAGTACTGCTCTTATCTTCTGACCAATCACCATTTGCTTGATCGATTTTGTTTTTGTTATTAGTTAACCCAATTCCAAATGAAGTCTCAAAAAACATTGCATTACCTCTTCCTGTTTCTATATAGTATCTTAATTTAGGTGTTGCTCCTAATGTAAGATTGTTTAGTTTATTAATCATAGTAGTATCATCATCATTTGTATTGAAACCACCTAAATCTAAACCCAATCCAATTAAAAAGCCATCAGCAACAAAATAACCAAGGCTTACATTTTTTAAAAATCTATCTTCCCAATTATCAAAATTTGTAGCATCCAAATCATACTGAAAATTTGTTTGCGAATTATAAAAATCACTCCAATCTCCATCTGCTTCAGATATTATAGTTCCGTTAGATGTTATTTTTTCATCAAATTCACCTCCAGTTACCCAATTAAATCCTAAATCTAATCCTGTCCCAATTTCAATTTGCCAAATTCCTTTTTCAATTTTTTGTGCGCTTAAGTTTAATGCCAATAGAGCTGCAATTGCTAGTGTAAATATATTTTTCATATTATTTATGTAATTAGTTTGTAAAATTAGAATAAATATGCAAATGATAATACAATTGCTCTATTATTTAGTTCAAAGTTGTATTCTTTCTTTTCGTTTCCATGCTCTTCAATTGATGTAATTCTATTTACTGTACCAACCTTCAAAAATCCTGTATTTACTTTAGCATCTACTAAAAAACTCTCAGTTATATAATAAGACAACCCTAGGTTTAGGCCTACATCTAAATCTTCTGCTTCATATGTTCCAGGTGTTGGTTCAACTGAATTTAAAGGTGGAACGTCACCAATAATTTTCTCAGTAAAAGTATAATCCTCACTAATTAGAAAAGAAACAGAAGGACCAAAGTTTAAAGCTAATTTATCAGAAGCTTTATAGCTAATTGTTGGGTTTAATTCTACATAAGCTAATTTTAATGAGTTAGTTGTAGCATATTCATCTAAATTATTTACATTATTTAAAGAAATACTATCCCATTTATGCTTGTAATCATAATTAAAAGAAGCGCCTTTTTGAACATAAAGAAGTTCAGGATTAATATACCATTTATCATTCAAAGCAATTTCCATATAAAACCCTCCTGCAACACCTAGTAGAGGAGTAGTTTCAATGTTTTTTACCCCTTCATTCGGAGTTGAAGTTACATTTGCAATATTAAGTCCTACTTTAATTCCGTATTTAGTAGGCAGTAAACTTTGAGCATTAGCTCCAAAGCTTAATAAAGCTACAATTGTTAATAGTGTTATTTTTTTCATAATTTTTTAGTTATTTAACATTACTGGCATTACCAGCATTAAAGTGTTTTCTCCTTCTTCTAGTCCATCTAAAGGCAGTATAATTCCAGCTCTATTTGGCGCACTCATTTCTAATGAAATTTGTTCAGCACCAATATTATTAAGCATATCAATTACAAATTTAGAGTTGAATCCTATTTCCATATCAGTTCCTTTATATTGACAAGATAATCTCTCTTCTGCTTTATTTGCAAAATCTAAATCTTCTGATGTAATTTGAAGTTCACTTCCTGCTATTTTCAGTCTTATTTGATGTGTCGTTTTATTTGCATAAATTGAGACTCTTTTAATTGAACTTAGAAGTGAAGCCGTTTCAATTGTTAGTTTATTAGGGTTCTCCTTAGGTATTACAGCTTCATAATTAGGATATTTCCCGTCAATTAATCTGCAGATTATTGTAATATTATTAAAAGTAAAGAGTGCATTAGTGTCATTGAATTCTAATTTAATATCCGCATCATCACTAATGTTATTTTTAAGAATAGTTAATGGTTTCTTTGGTAAAATAAAAGAAGCGGTTTTATCAGAAGAAATATCTGTACGAGTATGTTTTACTAGTTTATGAGCATCAGTAGCAACAAAAGTAATTTGCTCACTAGAAAGTTCACAAAACATACCTGACATCACGGGTCTTAATTCATCATTTCCACTAGCAAATAAAGTTTTATTAATGGCATTAGCTAAAATATCACCTTTAATAGTTGTTGATGAAGAACCATTTAATTTTGGAGTTTTAGGAAATTCATTAGCATTTTGTCCTGCTAATTTATAATTCCCCATTTCTGAACTCATTTCAATTCCAAAAGTTTCAGTGTTTACAATAAATGTAAGTGGCTGATTAGAAAATGTTTTTAAAGTATCAATTAAAATACGAGCTGGAATTGTGATTTTACCATCAACATCAGCCTCAACTGAGATAGTTGACATCATTGTAGTTTCTAAATCAGAAGCAATAATCGTCATGTTATTACTGTTAATATCAAACAAAAAGTTATCTAATATTGGTAAAGTATTGTTTGAACTAATTACTCCATTTAACTTTTGTAACTCTCTTAAAAGGGCAGTACTATTAACTATAAATTTCATTAAATCTTCTTTTTTATTTTGTGTTAAAATGAGTGTCAAATATAAATTATCTACTCATATTATATGTGTATTTACTTTTTTAATTCATTGAGAGTAATTAACACTTTGTTAAAAACATAATCTTGTATCAGCATTAAATCTCCATGATTTACAGTAGCATACATTCTGTCAACTGTAAAATTCTCTTCTTTTGACTTCTCTTTTCCTTCACTTAATTTATAGGTTCTTAGTGTGTCAGAATTTACAATTAATTCATGTAATTGAGTGGAAAAATCAATTTTCCATTTTACTTTATATGTTTCGCAATTAAGTTTTTCAAAACTATTAAGTAGTTTGAAAATAGCCTCTTTGTTAACAGTTACTTTATTAGATGTATAATCACTTAAAATTATCGGATTAGTTGAAAGTTGATAAGAGTTTTTGATATTTGATAAGTCAGTAAATTTGATGTTTTCAATTTCCTCTGATTTTAGAGAAAATATTTTATTTGACCTCCAATTAACAACATCTAGTTTTTGTCCTTGAATTCCATATCTTGGGGATAAAAAACCATTAAAAGATGGGATATGAATTACAAACGGCTTTGTAGCATTTTTCATCAGCATATAAGTCCCTAGATGATCAGAAGTGTTTGAGCCAATTGTATAGGATTTAACTAAATTATATTTATCATAAATCTCTACTTTTATTCCAGATGTAGCCATAAATTTGATCACATTATCAAATGATGATTTTGACACTGGTTTCTTTATTTTCAATTTCGAAATAGTAGATAGCAAAGTATTTATTGCATCTTTTCTAACTTCATACTTGTTGTTTACAACCCAACTTCCATCATTTTTTTTAACTGTAATTGTATTTCCACTTCTATCAGCAATAAATACCTTTTCAATAATTGAAGTATCTTCAATTGCAAAGTTGTTATCCTCAATAATTGTTGATTTTTTATCAGAATTTAAGAGCCAAATAGAAATGCCAATAAAGAAAATAAGTAAAGCAAAAAGTATATTTTTTTTAGGCATATTTTTTCTTTTTCATTTTTGTGAAAATAAACGCAAAAATAAGTAATATTATTAGAGGAAGTAAGATATTTATTAGCTGAAT
Organism: uncultured Flavobacteriales bacterium; assembly: GCA_905478185.1. GTDB lineage: Bacteria > Bacteroidota > Bacteroidia > Flavobacteriales > BACL11 > UWMA-0277. The sequence continues at coordinate 41,857 of CAJQHO010000051.1, forward strand.
AAAAGTCTTATTATTTTTGATTTTTTCTTTGTCTAATAATCTTAATTTTATCTCTTTTGCTTTTAGCTGAGTTAACCCTGTTTCATCACATAGAAAGTGAATTGAATTCATAATAAATTTCTTGTTTCCAAGGTAGGTATACTTTATAAATCTATCATAACCTAAAGGATAAATATCTCCATTATTTGATACAGAATTTCGAATTAAATCCCCATCAGATACAACTATCATTTGAGTTTTTTTGCTTTGATTTACAAAATTCAACTTCTGATTTTTAGGGAGTATTCTATTTTTAAAAACTGATTCAAATTCTCCCTCTAATAATACTGCAATAGTCAAGTTTTCTTTGTTAAATGATGTAAGAGGAGGAGGGTTTTCTAATATCCCTAAACTTACTTTTGCAGGTGTTGGGCTTATTCTACTTTGCTTAGAACTATGTAAAAGTATTGTCTTGTTGATGTTATTCTTAATTGTATCAATTGAGCTTGCAAAATCACACTTTATTGCATCTAATCCTTTTGAGATAGGATGATTATTCTCTGAAAACAAAAGAGGGTAGTAGGGCCATGGAAAATAAGATTGCTGTGGAATATTATTGCTATATCCTGTTACAATTGGAATTTCGGTTGATCTTAAGTCTTCAATTAAATTTGCATTAATTCTTATGCCATATTTGAAGAGTTGATCACTAAGTTTAAGGTCATTATTTGTAGCAATAAAACTCTTATTTTGTTGCAAACTATCCATACTTGCTTTTGCACCATCAATCAACCAAAGAATCTTCCCTCCATTCATTAGATATTGATCAATTATGAACTTATCTAACATATTAAAAGCAATTGTTGGCTTGGCAATAATTATTGCCTTATAACTGGTTAATTTCTTAACCTGACTAGATATGTCAGCCTGCAATGTATTGCTGTCAATTTCGAATTCTTTAATGTTAAATCTGTCAATAGTATAATGGTAACTCAGTTTATCATTATCCTGCATAACTGATTCTGTAATATCATAAACTTCAGATGCTGAAAGCTCCCCATTTCCTTCTAAAAATGCAATTCTATGTGTTTTAGTTTTACTGATGTGATATATTGCAGAGATAAATTCAAATTCTAGGTTTTCTACTGATGCATTGATATTTTCTCCTGCATTTTTTGTAACTGAGTTTTTTAAGAAATTTACTGCAATTTCTTTGTCTTTATAATAGATAATTGCACCAGGAAAAATGATTTGATTTATACTGCTTCCTGCTTTTCTTATTTCAATATCGGTAGGGGCAAGTCCTTGTTTTACTAATTGCTTATATAAGTCAACTTTTTCTTTTTCATTTCTGCCTTCATTAGGGTTGATGAACTCAAACTCTAAATTATCATCAGCAATAGTTTTAAATGAAGAAAGTAAATTCAAAACTTCTGAGTGAAGATGTTTGAATTCAGCAGGAAAAACTCCTTCTAAATATACTTTAATGAAAACAATATCATCAACTTTTTCTAAAGTTTTTATTGTTTCTTCTGATATTGAATGTTTGCCATCAGCAGTTAAGTCCAAACTAAAATCAGTAAAAGAAACAAGTATGTTTGTTAGAATAATTAGTAATATAAAAACTAGAGAAGAATAGTATTTTCTCATTAGGTTTTTTTGTTTTTAATTACTACCTCAGTAAGTTTTATAAAAAGTAAACTTACTGACATAAAATAAACTAAATCTGATATTTTTAACAGACCTTTACTCATCATATTATAGTGGTAAGAAATTCCGATTTTTTGAAGTGTTAAATCTACTATTTGAAGGTAGGGTAACTGGCTTAAAATATCAAATCCAAAGAAAAAGAAACTACTCATAATTATTGCAAGTATGAAGGCAACAATTTGATTAGTACTTAATGATGATGCATAAACACTAATACTTGAAAAAATACTACTTAGTAAAAGCAGTCCGATATAAGACCCAACAACTGCTGCTAAATCCAAATTCCTAGTAGTTTCCCCTAAAAAGTAAATACTAATTACATAAGTAATAGTTGGTAAAATTGCAATAATTACTAATGATAAAACTGCAAAGAATTTAGCAGTTACGATTTCAAAACTGGAAATAGGCTTGGTAATTAAAGTTTCGATTGTCCCTGTGTTGAATTCCTCTGAGAATACTCTCATGCTTACTGATGGGATGAATAGTAAAAAAATTAGTGGGGCAATAGAAAAGAAAGTATCCATGCTTGCGTAAGCATTATCTAATATATTTATTTCACTGATGTCATGCCATAAAATTAAGCTACTAATTAAAAGGAAGAGTCCAATAATTAAGTAGCCAATAATAGTGCTAAAAAAAATACTTATTTCTTTTTTGTAAAGCCTTATCATTTAAAATCTACTCTTACTAATTCATGAATTTTTAATCCTAATAAAGTCTTTGCACTTCCTTTATTAATAGCAATTTGGAGTAAATTGTTTTCTCCAAATAAAGCTAATTTTTCAGGAACAGAAACATCTTTATACTTAGAAGAAATTTCTGTTATTTTCTCATCTTCTCTTCCAAAAAGGATTTCGAATGATCTTCCTTTTTGTATGCGTTCGAATTCAGCTTTCCTTATGTTAGTAGTCGCATTTCCGTAATTATCAACATAAACAACAACTCCTCTTATCATATCTGGTTGAATTACTGCTTTTAGTTCCATTTTTTGAACTTCAAAATCTGGAATTTCAGTGCCAATAATCTCCATAGTTCCACCTCTAGCTAGATGGCAAGCAGCTGGAACAAAAATATATTTTGCAGCAAATGTCATGCAATCTTCCTCTAATGAAATATTTAGTCTGACAATTTTTTCGGGTTTAAACTCATCAAAAAGTAATGAGAAAAAACCATTATCTGCACCAACAAAAAAATGGCCATTAGCATAAATTGCTAGATGCTCATTATTTATTGATATTTCATCATCAACACTAATAATATGAACAGTACCTTTTGGAAATGATTTAAAGCAATTTCTTAAAACAAAAGTGGCTTGTTGAATATTAAACAACTCAATATCATTACTAATATCAACTATTTTTGCATCTTCAAGTTGAGAGTATATGCTACCTTTTACGGATGCTAAATAGCTGTCTTTAGTGCCTAAATCGGTAGTAAGTGTAATTATTGCCATTTATTAATAAAACCTATTGATAGAACAGTTAAAATGTGTTATTTTGTAACTTCAAAATTAAAATAAATCTATGAACAACTTTACTAATGAGTGAAAAAAAAATAACACTTAGTAACATTGAGTTGGTAAAACTTTTTGGCGCTAATAATAAGAAGCTTGATAAGATAAGAAGTTTATTTCCTCAGCTTAAAATTATTGCAAGAGGAGAAAACCTAAAGTTGATGGGTAGTATTGCTCAAATAAAATATTTTGAACAAAAATTAACAGCATTTATTAAGCATATAAATCAATATAATTCATTAACAATTAGTCATATAGAAAGATTGGTTGAGGGTGATGAAAAAGAAATCTTAAAAACTAAAGATGATGTGATTTTGCATGGGCAAAATGGCAAAGTAATAAAAGCAAGAACAGCAAATCAAAGAAAAATGGTGGAGGAGATATCCGTTAAAGATATGATGTTTGCAATTGGACCTGCTGGTACAGGAAAAACTTATACAGCAGTAGCTATTGCAGTAAAAGCACTAAAAGATAGAGAGATAAAAAGAATTATTTTCACAAGACCTGCTGTAGAAGCTGGTGAAAACTTAGGTTTTTTGCCAGGTGATTTAAAGGAAAAGTTAGATCCTTACATGCAGCCAATTTATGATGCGCTTTTTGATATGATACCTATTGATAAATTGAATGAATATGTTGAAAATGGAACAATTCAAATAGCTCCTTTAGCATTTATGAGAGGTAGAACTTTGGATAAAGCTTTTGTGATTTTAGATGAGGGGCAAAATACAACTGAACCTCAAATGAAGATGTTTTTAACAAGAATGGGAATGTCAGCTAAATTTATAATTACTGGTGATGAAACACAAATAGACTTGCCAAAACATCAAAAATCAGGATTAATACACGCAAAAAATACACTTAAAGGAATAAAGGATATAAGTTTTATTACTCTTGATTCAAAAGATGTAATAAGACATAAACTTGTAAAACAAATAATTAAAGCATATAAAAATAATGATGAACACAATTAAAGGAACAAATTTTAACTTACCAGGACAAACTAAATTCTACAAAGGAAAGGTAAGAGATGTTTATACGGTACATAATGAGACATTAGTAATGGTAGCTTCTGATAGAATTTCAGCTTTTGATCATGTATTACCGGAGGGAATACCTTACAAAGGACAGGTTTTAAGCCAGATAGCAGCAAAATTTTTAACAGCTACTGCTGATATTGTACCAAACTGGATGGAGGCAACACCAGACCCTTCTGTAACAATTGGTAAAATGTGTGAGCCATTTATGGTTGAAATGGTAATTAGAGGATATTTAACTGGGCATGCTTGGAGAGAATATAAAGTAGGGAAAAGAATGATTTGTGGCGTTCCTATGCCAGATGGAATGTTAGAAAATCAAAAGTTTGATACTCCATTACTTACTCCTACAACTAAAGCAATTGTTGGTCATGATGAGGATATCAGTAGAGATGAAATTTTAGCTCAAGGATTAGTTGCTGAAGCAGATTACATTAAACTTGAAGAATATACAAGAGCAATTTTTCAAAGAGGTACTGAAATTGCAGCTGAAAAAGGGCTAATTCTTGTTGATACCAAATATGAGTTTGGTAAAGATAAAGATGGAGTTATTACTCTGATTGATGAAATTCATACACCTGATTCATCTCGTTATTTTTATATTGAAGGATATGAAGATAAAATTGCAAATGGAATTCAGCAAAAACAACTTTCCAAGGAATTTGTGCGACAGTGGTTAATTGAAAACGGATTTCAAGGAAAAGAAGGACAATCTATTCCAGCTATGAGTGAGGAATACTGTAATTCAGTTTCAGAAAGATATATTGAATTATATGAATACATTACTGGAGATAAATTTGTAAAAGAAGATGTAACTGATGTTGTGAATAGAGTAGAAGAAAATATTTTGAATTATTTAGCTAAATAATCAATGCTTATCAATCTTCTTCTTGCTATTGCTGTAATTAGTTTGAATGTTTTGTTGTTTTATTATTTGTACTTTTTTTTGAAGTTGAATAAGAAACCAATTTCTAAATCAGGTTTTCATAAACCAATTTCAATAATAATTTGTGCTAAAAATGAAGCTGATAATCTGAAAAAGTTTTTACCTAAAGTATTGGAACAAGACTATCCTGAATTTGAAGTTGTGGTGGTGAATGACCAATCAACAGATGGTACAGCAGCTATTTTAAAAAACTTTGAAAAAAGCTATCCCAAGCTAGTAATAGTTACTATTGATAAGCATATTAAGCATTGGCCAGGAAAAAAGTTTGCACTTACTTTAGGAATTAAAACTGCTAATCATGAGTACCTCTTATTAACGGATGCTGATTGTTTGCCTAATTCTAGCAATTGGGCAAAACAGATGAGCAGTAATTTTAATAACTCAGAAATTGTATTAGGTTTTGGTGGTTATAAAAAAAGAAAAGGTTTGCTTAATAAAATCATTCGTTTTGATACCTTTAATGTGGCTAAGCAGTATTTGTCCTATGCTTTAGCAGGAGTTACTTATATGGGAGTAGGGCGTAATATTGCCTACAAAAAATCATTGTTTTTTGAAAATAAGGGATTTGCCAAACACTTGCATATTCCATCAGGTGATGATGATTTATTCATTCAAGAAGTAGCAAATAAAGACAATGTTTCAGTTGAAATAGTTACTGATGCTCATACTACATCAACAGTAATTGAAAGGTGGAAGGATTGGAGTTATCAAAAAAGAAGACACATTACTACAGCGCCATTATATAAAACAAAGTTTAAGATACTTTTAGCTGTTTATCCTTATGCTCAATTTTTCTTTTGGACAGCTATAATTATACTTTTTGTGCTTAAAGTGCCAATTGCTATAACAACTACTATATTAGGGCTAAAATTACTTACTTCTTATCTGATTAATTACAAGCCTATGAAGCAGTTAAATACAATTGATTTGTATTGGATTCATCCTATATATGAAGTTATGTACCTTTTAGTACAGGGATTTTTTGTATTATTGAATGTTGTTAATAAACCTAAAAAATGGAGTAGATGACAAACAATTTGACAGAGAAAGGAAAAAGAGATTTGAAACTCATCAATAGAGCTTTAGAAACTGGAGATCCTACTGCTTATAATGAGTTGATGAAGCTCTATAGAGATCCTCTTTATTTCATGCTTTATGAAAAAGTTGGTGACCAAGAATTGGCTAAGGATTTAACAATTGAATCACTTGGAAAAGCTTTTAAGAAATTGCACTTGTATGTGCCTAATTATGTTTTTAGTACTTGGCTTTTTACGGTAGCTCGTAATCATTGCATTGATTATTTGCGTAAGAATAAATTACCAACTGTTTCTATCGATAAAATGATGTTAGATGAAGATGGAAAAAGAACAAATTTCGATTTAATATCTGATATGCTCAACCCTGAGCAAGAGATGGAGAAAAAACAGAGGATAG
>CAJQHO010000052.1 GCA_905478185.1 uncultured Flavobacteriales bacterium
CAATCCAATTAACCCTCTTGATGGTATATCAAACTCTAAATGTTGTAAATCACCTTTTGGCTCCATTACTAACATATCCCCTTTCTTCTGAGTAACTAACTCAATTGCTTTACCTGAAAACTCAGCAGGAACATCAATAACTAATGTTTCCATTGGTTCGTGTTTCTTTCCATCAATTTCTTTTATAAGTACTTGTGGCTTTCCTACTTGAAACTCAAACCCCTCTCTTCTCATAGTTTCAATTAGCACTGATAAATGAAGAATCCCTCTTCCAAATACATTAAACTTATCTTCAGATGTTCCATCTTCAATTCTAAGTGCTAAATTCTTTTCTAATTCTTGGTACAATCTATCTCTTAAGTGCCTTGAAGTACAATATTTTCCTTCTTTACCAAAAAATGGAGAGTTGTTAATTGTAAACAACATACTCATAGTTGGTTCATCAATTGAAATTCTTGGTAATTCCTCAGGATTTTCAAAATCTGCTAGAGTATCTCCAATCTCAAAATCTTCTAAACCTACAATAGAACAAATATCTCCAGATCGAGCAGTTTTTACTTGAATTTTACCCATTCCTTCAAATACGTGAAGCTCTTTTATTTTAACTTGTTTTTTCACTCCATTAGCCTTGCAGAGCATGTAAATTTTTCCTTCTTCTAAATCTCCTCTAAATATTCTCCCAATTGCAATTCTTCCTACAAACTTAGAGTAATCTAATGATGTAATCTGCATTTGAGGAGTTCCTTCTTTATATGGTGCTTCAGGTATTTCTGAAATTACAGTATCTAATAAAGGTAAAATATTATCTGTTTTATCTTGCCAATCTAAACTCATCCATCCTTCTTTTGATGAACCAAAAATAGTCACAAAATCCAATTGATCTTCTGTTGCATCAAGATTGAACATTAAGTCAAAAACATCATCTTGAACTAAATCAGGAGTACAATTTTCTTTATCTACTTTATTTACTACAACAATAGGTTTTAAACCAAGTTCAATCGCTTTACCAAGTACAAAACGAGTTTGTGGCATTGCTCCTTCAAATGCATCTACAAGTAATAAAACTCCATCAGCCATTTTAAGTACACGCTCTACTTCTCCACCAAAATCAGCATGCCCAGGAGTATCAATCACATTAATTTTTACATCCTTATAAGTAACAGATACATTTTTAGATAAGATAGTAATTCCTCTTTCTCTTTCAAGGTCATTATTATCTAATAATAATTCTGTTCTTTCTTTACGATCATCCAGCACCTTACATTGGTCGATAATCTTATCAACTAAAGTAGTTTTTCCATGATCTACATGGGCAATAATAGCAATATTTCTGATTGATTTCATATTCTGATTTTAAAGGCGGCAAAAATACTCTTATTTTTCTCTTAAAACAGAAAAGACCGACAAATGTCAGTCTTTTCTTTTATTTTTCTGTCAAGTTGTTTTTTAATGATTATGTCCTTTATGAGGATCTTCTCCTTCTTCTAGAATTTCTAATAATTCTACTTCAAAAATAAGTGTTGCATTTGGAGGAATTACACCTCCCGCTCCTCTTGCACCATATGCTAAGTTCGGTGGTATAATAAAAGTTGCCTTCCCTCCTACTTTTAATAATGCAATTCCTTCATCCCAACCGGGTATAACTCTACCTGCACCCAAAGGAAACTCAATTGGAGCATTTCTATCATGTGATGAGTCAAACTTAGTTCCATCAGTAAGTTTACCTGTATAATGTACTGAAACAGTTTTACCTGCAGTTGCTTGTTCGCCTTCCCCTTCTTTAATCATAAAGTAAGCTAAACCACTAGAAGTGAAAGTAGCGCCTTCAGTTAGCTTTTTTGCAGCTTCAGTAGCTTTTATAGCTTTTTCAGCATTTGCTTTTTCAATATCAGATTGTGCAGATTTAAAAATTGAAGGTGAATCAAATGATTTAGCCGACTCACCTTCTCTAATAATTGTAACAGAATTCATTACATCATCTTGTGCAATTGAATTTACTACATCCATTCCTTCAACTACATGTCCAAAGACAGTATGCTTTCCATCTAACCAAGGAGTTTCTTTATGAGTAATAAAAAACTGACTTCCATTAGTTCCAGGACCTGAGTTAGCCATAGAAAGAATTCCTCCTTTATCATGCTTTAATTCAGGATGAAATTCATCAGCAAACTTATATCCAGGATCACCCATTCCACTGCCTTCTGGGCAACCACCTTGCACCATAAAGTCAGCAATTACTCTGTGGAATTTTAATCCATCATAGTAAGGAGTTCCTAAGTCTTTTTTCTTGTTTTCCATTGTTCCTTCAGCTAGCGCTACAAAGTTTGCTACTGTAAGTGGAGTTTTTTCATATTCTAATTGAATTAAAATTTTTCCTTTTGTTGTGTTGATTTTTGCGTACATACCGTCTTCTAAATTTGATTTATTATCATTGTTATTAAATTGTGTTCCTACTAGCAAAGCTAGTCCTAAAAGTATTGCGTTCATTGTTTAATTATTTTGATTATTTAATTCTATTTTGTTATCGATTATTATTTTTTCAACTATCTTAATTGTATCATTTACTGACACTTCCGATATTCCACCTGAAGCATTCATGTGCCCACCTCCACTAAAGTATTTATTTGCTATCTCATTTACTTTAAAGTTTCCTTTTGAGCGCAAAGAAAGCTTTACCATTCCATCTTTTTCAGCTATAAATACTGCAAAAACAATACCTTTTATTGCTAATGCATAATTCACTACCCCTTCAGTATCTCCTTTCTTAAAATTAAATTGCTCTAATTCCTCAGCAGTTAACGAGATTACTGCACTATTATTTTCTTGGTAAAGCAATAATTTTTTATTTAAGCAATACCCTAAAAGTTTCATCCTATTTGCTGATGAATTATCATAAATTAAATCATGAATTTTAGTGTTTTCTGCTCCTGCAGCAATCAGTTCCGCTACTATATGATGTGTTTTTGCTGTAGTTGATGCGTATTTAAAACTTCCTGTATCCGTCATTATCCCAACATACAAACACTCAGCAATTTCTTTATTGATGTGATTAGTTAAATCCATAGCATCAATAACTTCATAAAGAAGTTTTGCAGTGGAACAAGCAGTAGTATCACTAAAAATAATATCAGCAATTTCCTTATCAGGATCTTGATGATGATCAATAAGAATCTTTGTTGCATTAGAATTACTTACAGTATCAGCAAAATCTGCAATCCTACTTATATGGCTAAAATCTAATAGAAAAATTAAATCAGCATTTTCTGTAATCTGATTTGCTTCTTCCTCATTGTCTTCAAAAACGATTACATCTTCATTTCCTGGCATCCAATGTAAGAAATCTGCATAACTGTTAGGAGTAATGACATGTACATTATGCCTAAATTGCTTTAACAAGTGCATCAATCCAAGAGAAGATCCCATAGCATCTCCATCTGGTCCTCTATGGGTTGTAATTACAATTTTTTTAGGTGTTGTAAGTAAGTTTTTTAGCTTTAAAGCATTTTCTTTCATAATGACGCAAAAATAGTAAAAGAAATAACACTAGGTTTTGATTAAAATTCTAATTTTGCAGCCCTTAATAAAAAACATACAAATAAGATGGGAAACATTACATTTACAATGATTAAGCCAGAGGCTGTTGCAGCTAACAATATTGGTGGTATTTTAAACATGATTGAAGAAGGTGGATTTAGAATTGTTGCTATGAAAAAAGTGCAATTATCTGCTGAGCGTGCTGGTGAGTTTTATGCAGTACATAAGGAAAGACCTTTTTATGGTGAGTTGGTTGACTATATGAGTGGAGGTCCTATTATTGCGGCTATTTTAGAAAAAGATAATGCTGTAGCAGATTTTAGAACTTTAATTGGTGCTACTAACCCTGCTGAAGCTGCTGAAGGAACAGTTAGGAAAAAGTACGCAACTTCTCTTGCTGAAAATGCTGTGCATGGTTCTGATTCTGACAAAAATGCTAATATTGAAGCTAATTTTCATTTCTCTTCTGAGGAAAGATTCTAAACTTTAATTTGGTAATACTGAACAAAAGTCTCCTTAATCGGAGGCTTTTTTTGTTTTTACCTACTTCAAAACAATGTTAGTCAAAAGTTTTTTTCCTAAGCGATTATTTATCTGACTAATAAATTCAGATTTTTTATAGCTAAGTTCATTTCTAACAACTGCTGATTTTAACTTAACATATAAAGTGCCTTTGTATATTTTTTGATCAGCAACATATTTACAGATTTGCTTTCCGATTATTTCTTCCCATGCTTGTAATGCATCTAATTCATCTAGTTTACCTGCAAGTTTTGGGTTTTTCATCAATTTCCTAATGATATCACCTATTACTCTATTGTTGTTACCTCTCATTATTCACACTTCCTTTATCAATCTTAAATATACTAAATTTTATCCCTGCTTTTTGCAGTATCTCCTCACTCCTTTCTATATGAGTATCTGTAATAAAAACTTGTCCGAATACATTTTTATCAACAAAACTAATGAGTTTTAATATTCGATTGTCGTCAAGTTTATCAAAGATATCATCTAAAAGCAAGATGGGCTTGAATCCGATTTGTTGTTTTATAAAATCAAACTGAGCTAGTTTCAATGCGATTAGAAAAGATTTTTGTTGTCCCTGTGAGCCAATCTTTTTAATTGAATAGCTATTCATTGTAAAGGCAATATCATCTTTATGAGTTCCAATTTGGGTGTAAGTACTTATCCTGTCTTTTTGCTGACTTTCATTTAGTGATTTACTAAAATCTGCATCATTTAATTGAGAGTTATAGTCAAGTCCTACTTTTTCGTTTCCTCCAGATATTTCTTGGTAATAATGATTGAAAACAGGTGTTAGTTCTTTTAAAAAACTAGCTCGTTCTTTATGTATGATACTCCCATGCTCTAAAAGTTGTTTATCATATATCTCAAGAGTTATTGCATCAAAAAAGCCTTTATGATTAAACTGTTTAAGTAGTGCATTCCTCTGCTTTAGTGCTTTATTGTATTGTATCAATACTTGAAGATAACTTTGTTTATATTGTGCGATACTACTGTCAAGATATTTTCTTCTTACTTCACTCCCTTCTAATATCAGATTGGTGTCTGTTGGAGATATAATAACTATTGGAAACTGACCGATATGTTCTGAAAATCTTTTGTACTTCTTTTTATTCTTCTGAATATTTTTTCCTACACCATCTTTATGGTTGCATTGTATTTCAGATTGACTCCCATCTTTATCAAAAACACCTTTTAGCATAAAATAATCAGAATTAAATTGAATATTTTGGCTGTCAATATGATTAAAATAACTTTTAGTTTGTGATAAATAGTGTATGGCATCAAGGATGTTTGTTTTTCCAGCACCATTATCGCCTACAAAGCAACTTACCTTATTTGTAAAAGTAAAATGACTTCCGTTATGGTTTTTAAACTGATGTAGTTGAAGGTTTTTTAAAAACAATGTGCTATTTCTTTGATGATTTACTACTAATAAAAACAATCCTACATATAAAAACGGATTACTTTTTAAAAAAACTTATATTTGCGCTCCAAAAATAAGATTATAATGGCTAATAAAAACAAAACAGAAGACCAATTTGCTCAGATTGAAGAAACACTTTCAAAAACAGAGCAATTTATTGAAGAAAATCAGAAAAGTTTAATGACTATAATAGGTGCAATTGTAGGTATTGTTGCTTTATTTAGTGTTTACCAGAACTTTTACATTGAACCAATGGAAAAAGAAGCTCAAGCAGAAATGTACATGGCTGAACTTTATTTTCAAAAAGATTCGTTTAACCTAGCGCTTAATGGTGATGGGCAGTATTTAGGGTTCTTAGATATTGCTGATGATTACAGTTCAACTAATGTTGGGCAATTAGCTAATTACTATGCTGGCTTGTCTTATTTACATACTGCTGATTATGATAATGCTATTGAGTATTTAGGTGATTTTTCTTCTGATGATATTATTTTATCATCTTTAGCTCTTGGTTGTATAGGTGATGCTTATATGGAACTTGGAGATACTGATGCTGCACTTGATGCTTATGCTGATGCAGTAAATAATTCAGCTAATGATTTTACAGCTCCAAGATATATGATGAAACAAGCAATGATTTATACTTCTAATGGAGATAATAATAAAGCTTTAGATTTATTTAAGGCAATTCAATCTGATTATAAAACTTCTCGTGAAGCAAATGGTATTGAAAAATATATTGCAAGAGTAGAAAACAGCTAATATGGCAACTAAAAATACTAATCTTTCCTCTTTTAATATGGAAGATGTTCCCAATGCCAAAGGTTTTTCCTTTGGTATTGTTGTTTCTGAGTGGAATTCTAATATCACTAATAATCTATATAAGGGTGCGTTTGATGCTCTTGTTGAATGTGGAGTCAACAAAGAAGATATAACAAAGTATGATGTTCCTGGAAGTTATGAATTGGTTTTTGGAGCTAAAATTGCTTCAAAGAAAAATCCTGATGCAATTATCTGTTTAGGAAGCGTTATTCAAGGTGAAACAAAACATTTTGATTTTGTGTGTAATGCTGTAGCTATGGGAATAAAAGATTTAAATATCAGATTGGATATTCCAGTTATCTTTGGGGTATTGACTGATGATAATATTGAACAGGCCGTAAATCGCTCAGGAGGTAAGCATGGAAATAAAGGAGTTGAATCTGCTATTACTGCTATAAAAATGGCTGATTTAAATAAGTAAATTTTCTTTTACTTTTTGTTTCTTAAAAGGTAAAAAGTTTTAAGTTTGCAGCCCAATTTACAATGGTCGAGTAGCTCAGCTGGATAGAGCATCTGCCTTCTAAGCAGACGGTCACAGGTTCGAATCCTGTCTCGATCACTTTAGTAAAGAAAGTCTGCCGTTTCGGTAGGCTTTCTTAATTAATAAACTTTCATTAAATCTATAAAATAAAAAACCCAAACATTTTTGTTTGGGTTTTGCGGAGAGAGAGGGATTCGAACCCCCGGTACATTGCTGTACAATGGTTTTCAAGACCACCGCATTCGACCACTCTGCCATCTCTCCGAATAATGGACTGCAAAAATAGAAATATTTTTATTTCAGCAATAAATTAGGAGGCTAAATTTAAAAGTAATTATCTTATTAGTTTACTCCTTTGATTACTACTTAATTATCAAGTAAAATTCTTTTTTCTACTCTATTATTTTCATAAATATAAAACAGAACATCATGTTGTTTAATATTATTTACTTCTCTTCCAAATATATCTTTTACAGCAATTAGCTTTCCTTTTACTGCTATCGTCTCATCTACTGCTGAGTAATTACAATCTGTGCTAAAATACTGTTGCGAATCTAATGGAGCCCAATTAGTTGTTTGAGTTAAATCACAAACTTGTATGCAGGTTAAATTCATATTTGCACTACAGTAAAAATTAGTAATATTACAATTGTTACTTAAATCTAATGTGTTTAAATTATTGTTAAAGGTTGGGGGCATTAAGTTTCCATTTCCAATACTGAGCCATTCTAAGTTAATATTATCACTTAAATCAATACTTTGCAATAAATTATCATGGCAAGTTAAATGCTTTAAGGAATAATTATTTTGTAAATTTATTAAAGAAATAGGATTGTTTTGGCATTGTAAACTTTCAAGGTTTAATAAAGATAAATCCAAAGTTGTAATTTGATTTTCGCCACAACTTACTGTTGCTAAAAATGTATTGTTTGATAAATCTAATGTTGTTAGTTCATTTCTAAGGCAATTTAGGTTTGTTAATCCAGGATTTCCTGATAAATCTAAACTATCTAGTAAATTAAAATCACACACAAGTGTTTGCAGAGAAAACAAATTCTCAACTTGTATAGTTTCAATAGAATCTGAAGTGCAAATTATATGTTTTAAATTGCTATTGTTATTCAAGTTTAAAGTAGGGAAATGATTATTTGAACAATTCAGATATTGTAAATTATAAAAATCCTCAATCCCTGATAAGTCATATATTTTATAAATTGATGAAACACTACTAATATCCAAACTATCAATACTATTTATACTATCGGTAGCAACCCAACCATTATGAATATTGTCGTATCCTAAATTTATAAGTTTTTGTTCAAAAATAGAATCAGGAATGGCAGTGATTTGAGCAGTAATACTAAAGGATAAAAAAAGAAATAGCGATAAAATACTGGTTTTCATAATCTTTAATTTTAAGTAATGCAAAGATAATTAAAAATAGACTAGAATAATTATACATTTGCAATCATGATTACAAAGATTTTCTACTACATCTTAATTTTACCTCTTTCTTTACTTCCCTATCCTCTGCTTTATCTGCTTTCTGACATTTTTTTCTTAATAATGTATCGCGTAATAGGTTATAGAAAAGAGGTGGTTTTTGCCAATCTTAGAAACTCTTTTCCTAATAAAAGTAAGCAAGAACTAAAGAAAATAATGAGTGATTTTTATCGTCACTTATGCGACATAATAATGGAAAGTGTAAAGGGTTTTACCATCTCAGAAAAACAATTAAGGAAGCGCCTAATTATTAAAAACCCTGAATTTAGTAATTACTTTGCAGATAATGGACAAAGCATTATTTTTGTTGGAGGGCATTATAACAATTGGGAAATATGTGCACAGGCATTTGCTATGTATTCCAAGCATAAATGTATAGGGATTTATAAGCCACTTAGCAATGCTTTTATCAATGATAAAATTTATACTTCTCGCTCAAAATACGGGATGCATTTAATTTCAATGAAGCAAACCAAAAAATCATTTGAGGATGGAGATGAGCCTAAAGCAATTGTATTTGGTTCGGACCAAAACCCTGCAAATCCAAAAAGAGCGCATTGGGTACACTTCCTAAACCAAGATACAGGGGTTCTTTTTGGAGTAGAAAGATATGCCATAGAATACGATTGGCCAGTAGTTTTTGTAAGTATCCGTAAAGTAAAAAGAGGGTATTATGAGGTAGAGTATTCCTTAATTACTGATAAACCTACAGAACAGCCACACGGGAAAATTACAGAAGATTTTACAAAAAGATTGGAACAGGATATAATAAACCAACCACAATACTGGTTATGGTCACATAAAAGATGGAAACACAAAAGATAAAAACAGCAGTTATAATCCTTAATTGGAACGGAAAAGCATGGTTGGAGAAATTCTTACCTACCTTGCAAGAGTATAGCCAAGAGGCAACTATTTTTGTGGCCGACAATGCCTCAACTGATGATTCTGTTGATTATGTAAAAATAAACTTCCCTACTGTAAAGATAATTATAAACGCTAGTAATGGAGGTTATGCTAAGGGGTACAATGATGTTTTAAAACATATTGATTCTGAATATTTTGTGCTCATTAATTCTGACATTGAAGTAACTGCTGGTTGGCTCTCTCCTATTATTGCTTTAATGGATAATGATAAACAGATTGCTGCCTGCCAACCTAAAATTCTAGATTATAATAATAAAAATAACTTTGAATATGCAGGAGCAAGTGGTGGTTTTATTGATAACTTGGGTTACCCATTTTGCAGAGGAAGAATATTTGACTCTGTAGAAGAAGATAAGGGGCAATACAATGATGCAATTGAAGTGTTCTGGGCAACAGGTGCCTGCCTATTTGTAAGAGCAGTACACTATAATGAAGTTGGTGGTTTGGATGAGGATTTCTTTGCTCACCAAGAAGAGATTGATATGTGTTGGCGTTTGAAAAACAAAAGATATAAAATTATGGTTGAACCAAAGTCGGTTGTTTATCATGTTGGTGGTGGAACATTAAATGCAGGTTCTCCTTTTAAAACCCACTTAAACTTTAGGAATAACCTATTTATGTTATTTAAGAATTTACCCACTTCTTCTCTATTTACAATAATTCCTATGCGATTAGTTTTAGATGGAGTAGCAGCACTTACTTTTTTAAATAAAGAAAAGGGTTTAGAACATGTATTAGCAATTGCAAAGGCTCACTTTTCTTTTTACTTTGCTATTCCTAATCTGATTGCTAAACACCAAAAAATTAATCAAAAGAATAGTTTAGTTGGAAAAAAGAATTGGTCTATTTTGGTTAAAAATAAGATGAATGGAATTAAGCAGTTTTCTGAATTATAAATAGCTTTTAGCCCAACCATCTTTTATGGGTTTGAGATAGTTGCTTAATTCTTCCTTTCTCTGAATAGTTAAATCATAAAAAAGTGTATCCTTATTTGCTATAATCCCTAATTTAAAAGAAGGTATGACTTTTATAACCTCTCCTATTTTACAAAATACATTTAAGCGATTCATTAAAGTAATGGATAAGTCTTTTTCTAATTCTTGTATTGTTTTTTGTAGTGCATCAATAGAACAACCACTTGCTCCATTTTTACCTTCATCCAAAGCAACAACAATAAAATGATTTTCTAAAATAGTAACCCCAGCCGTTAAGGGTGCTTTATGGGCATTCCAACCTTTCAGATGTTCAGCA
>CAJQHO010000053.1 GCA_905478185.1 uncultured Flavobacteriales bacterium
TTTATATTAGATAAAGGAGATTACTTATTAAGCAGAAATAATAAAGATAGTGAATATGCAATTATTGCAAACAACTCATCAGTAACTGATTTTGTAATTAAAACAGCAGTAAGAATTGGTCCTTCTAATAATAAAAAGGGAAGTGTTGGCATTATTCTTAAAGCTCAACAAGATGGAAAAGGGGCTATTATTTTTGAAATAAATAAAAAAAGAGAATATAGAATTAAGCAAATAATAGGAAATAATTACCAAACTTTAAGCGGCAATGCAAAACACAAAGGCTGGGTAAAAAACAAATTAGTTAATGGTGTTGATGAGTATAATTTTATTGAAATAAGATCAGAAAAAAATATTTACGATATTTATATTAATAGCGAATATCTTACCACTTTCTTTATCCCTGATTTTACTAGTGGATCGTGTGGCTTGATTATTAGCCCAGCAACTAAAGCAAGAATTTCTTACTACTACATAAACACTAAAGGAGAAAGCACTGCAGTTGCAAATTACACTAACGAAAATACTGTAAGTATAAATGAGACTATTGAGCAGTTAAATAAAAGAATTGTTATTCTTGAAGAAAATAATGCAAAACTTAATGAGTTAAATACTGATAGTCAAGCTCTACAATTGGATGAGATAAAAGCATTAACAGCAAAAAACACTTCCTTAGCTAACATCACAACAGTACAAGAAAAAGAAATCATAGAATTAAATTCTCTTATTACAGATCTGAAAGAAAAAGCAAATAAAGCTGAAGAATTAGAAACTTCAAACACTTCTCTTTTAACAACTGTTAGCAGTTTAACTTCAGAAAACAATTCTCGTTCTTCTGAAGTAACAAATTTAACGATAATGAACTCTGATTTAGCTTCAATCTCTTCTTCACAAGAAAAAGAAATCACTGCTTTAACTACAGCTATTGAGAATTTTAGAAACACTTCAAATCAATCTAGTGCAACTAACAAACAATTAAACAAAAAGATTTCTGGATTAAAGCAACAAATCTCTTTGGAAAAAGCTACAAATACTAATTTGACAAATGATTTGAATAAGATAAATAAATCAACAAACACTCAGATAAAACAATTGACAACTGAAGTTAAAACACTTAAAAATAAAGTCGCTAAACTTCAAACTTCTAATTCAACTTTAAGTGCAGATTTAACAACTGAAAAAAGCGCACATAAAAATACTAAAAGTGGATTATCTAAATCTGTAAAAAACAAAACAACAGAAATAAACTCTTTAACTGCTGAACTGAATACTGCTAAAGAACAATTGAAAACAGCTAAAAAAACAGCTAAAAACCTAAAAGAATGTGCAACTAATGCCTCAACTTTATCAGTAGATTTAAGAAATGCAAATACTGAATTAAGAACTTTAAAAACTACTCAAACTAAACATGATAAAGTTACTACAGACTTAAACAGTAAGATAACTGTTTTGAGCAATCAAATCTCTACTCTTGAACTTCAATTACAAACTACTAAATCTGAGATAAGCGCATTAGAAACAAGCAACACTGAGCTTAAAGCATTATTCATTCAAAAAGATTTTGAATTGAATGGAGTAAAAGCTTCTGAAATGGTAAAAGAAACAACTGTTTACGTTCCTACACCTAAAAACTTAAAAAGTAATAAAGTAGTGTATGCTGTGCAATTAGGAATGTTTATGCAAACTCAAAGTGCATCAGTATATAAAAATTTAGATGCAGTATGGTACCAATCCAATGAGAATGGAACTTACCAATATTTAAGTGGTGAGTTTTCATCACCAAAAGAGGCTGCCGATCATCAAAGAGCAATAAATGCAAAAGGATATACTAGTGCATTTGTAGTAACAATTACAAAATAATAAAATGTCAGTAGCTAAAGGAGATTACAAAAAAGTAACAACACATACACTTGCTGAAATGAAGCAAAAGGGAGAGAAAATCTCTATGCTTACTGCTTATGACTATACCCTTTCCAAAATTATTGATGGTGCAGGCATTGATGTAATACTTGTTGGAGATTCAGCATCTAATGTAATGGCTGGGCATGAAACAACTCTTCCTATTACGCTTAATGAAATGATTTATCATGCCAGCTCAGTAGTAAGAGCAGTTGATAGAGCTTTAGTAGTTGTAGATATGCCATTTGGGTCTTATCAAGGAAACTCATTAGAGGCTCTTTCTTCAGCAATTAAAATAATGAAAGAAAGTGGAGGGCACTCCATAAAACTTGAAGGAGGAAGTGAGATTATTGAATCAGTAGAAAGAATACTTACTGCAGGAATACCTGTAATGGGGCACTTAGGCTTAACACCACAATCAATATACAAATTCGGAACTTATAATGTAAGAGCTAAAGAGGAGGAAGAAGCTGCTAAACTATTAGAAGATGCTAAACTATTAGAAGATGCAGGTTGCTTTGCTCTAGTACTAGAAAAAGTTCCTGCCAAATTAGCTCAAAAAGTAGCTGAAAGTATCAATATTCCAGTAATTGGAATTGGTGCAGGAAATGGAGTGGACGGACAAGTTTTAGTATTACATGATATGCTAGGAATGATACAAGAATTTAACCCAAGATTTTTAAGAAGGTACCTAAACCTTGCTGAGGATATTAAAGGGGCTGTACAAAACTATGTTTCGGATGTAAAGGCTAAAAACTTTCCGAACGAAAAAGAGCAATACTAATGTTGGAAGTGCTCTATGAGGACAACCACCTCATTGCTATCAATAAAAAATCAGGTGACATAGTACAAGGCGACAAAACAGGTGATGCTCCCCTATCCGATTTTGTAAAAGCTTATATCAAAAAGAAATACAACAAACCAGGAGATGTTTTTTTAGGTACTATTCATAGGTTGGATCGTCCTACTTCAGGAATTGTTTTATATGCCAGAACAAGCAAGGCACTCAGTAGAATGAATGAACAATTCAGAGAAAAACTAGTGCAAAAAACCTACTGGGCGGTAGTAGATAACGCTCCGCCAAACAGCAGTGGAACGCTTGACAACCATTTGCAGAAAAACCAAAAGCAGAACAAATCCTATGTTACCAAGACTGATGGTGGAAAACATGCAGTTTTAGAATATAAACTAATAAAAAAATTAGACAACTTTTATCATCTAGAAATAAAGCCAAAAACTGGAAGACATCATCAGATTAGAGTTCAATTAGCTAATATTGGATGTATAATAAAAGGAGATTTAAAATATGGAGCAAGAAGAAGTAATAAAGATGCTAGCATCCATTTATTAGCTCAGAAGCTAGAATTTATACATCCAGTAAAAAAAGAAGCAATTAGCATTACTGCAGCAGCACCAAAGGATAGTGTTTGGGAGGCTTGTTCTTAAACAGGATCTACATCAATTATAAAACGAAAAGATTTAAAATCACTATGATTTTGCATACGCTCAATAATTGTATTCAATATAACTTTAGCTTCAGCAATAGAGCCTTTTTGCTCAATCTTCAGTAATACATTCTTATGATAATAGTTTCTTATCCTAGCAATAGCAGGGTATTCAGGCCCTAAAACTCTACTTCCAAAACTCTTACGCATCATTATTGCTAATTGCATAGCAGCTTCATCTAACATTCTTTGGTTTTTGTGTTTTAAGGTAATTCCTATCAATCGGTTATAAGGCGGATACTGAAACAATTTTCTTTCCTCCACTTGTTGCTTTATAAAAGTTGCAAAATCATTCTTTTTTAATAAAGAGAACATCTCATGCTCCTCATCATAAGTTTGTATTAAAACTTTTCCTTGTTTTCCTTTTCGTCCTGCCCTACCTGCTACTTGCATCATTAACTGAAAAGCTCTTTCATAAGCTCTAAAATCAGGGAAATGCAACATGCTATCGGCATTCAAAATACCCACCAAAGCCACATTATCAAAATCCAAACCTTTAGTAACCATTTGTGTGCCCACCAATATATCAATCCTACCCTGTTCAAAATCAGTAATTATCTGCTGATGCGCATTCTTTCCCCTAGTCGTATCATAATCCATACGCTTAGTAACATAGTCAGGAAGTAATTCTTTTAAACTCTCCTCAATTTGTTCGGTACCAAAACCTTTATCAGAAAAATCTTTAGCCGTGCAACTCGGACATACCTCAGGCACCTGCTCGGTATAGCCACAATAATGGCATTTTAACTGATTGTTACATTTATGAAAAGTAAGGCTCACATCACAACTGTTGCAATTAGGCGTATAGGAACAAGTTCCACAACTCATCACTGGAGAATACCCTCTCCTATTCTGAAATAAAATTACTTGTTTACCTGCTTCCAAAGTTTCTTGAATTGCATTGAGCATGTCTGGTGCAAACTGATGTTTCATCTCCTTTTTAAGGTGGGCCTTTCGGATGTCTATTATTTCAATTTTTGGCAAAGCAATATCAGCAAAACGAGTATGCATTTCTACCAAAGCATATTTTCCTATCTTGGCATTATAATAGCTTTCCACACATGGGGTTGCCGAACCCAAAAGCACTTTTGCCTTATGCAAGTATGCCAAATAAATAGCAGCATCTCTCGCATGGTATCTTGGGGCAGGTTGGTGCTGCTTAAAAGATGAATCATGTTCCTCATCCACAATGATGAGTCCTAAATTACTAAAAGGTAAAAACAGGGAGGACCTTGCCCCCAACATAATTGGGTATTGTACTTTTTCACTATCCTGCTCTTGTACTGCTTTCCAAACTTCCACCCTTTCTCCATTGTTCAAATGGGAGTGAGTTATCCCTACTTTATTCCCAAAGTGCTTTTGCAAACGCTTAATAATCTGGGTAGTCAAAGCAATTTCAGGCAATAAATAAAGCACCTGTTTTCCTTGTTTGAGTTGTTCTTCAATCAACTTAATGTACAATTCCGTTTTCCCTGATGAAGTAACGCCATGCAATAGGCAAACATCTTTATCATTCAATGATTCTTTAATTTCTAAAAGTGCTTTTCGCTGAAAACTGGCTAAATCCTTATCACCTATCAAATCCATTCCTGATTTTAACAATCTACTAATTCCCTCCTCTTCAATTGCAAAAATTTCTTTTTTCACTAAGGCATTTAAAATTGCTCTACTATAACCTGATGCCTGTATCAATAAAGAAACTGACCATTTTTTAGCTGGGTTTTGTTCAATCAGCAATAAAAATGCATTTAATAATTCATGTTGTTTTTGGCTTAATTTAATTGCTTTTATTTTTTCATCATCAGCAATTAAACTTACAATCTTTACCTTTTTTGCTTTATACTTATCATACAAATCTTCTTTCAACTGTACAATCTCCTTTCTGATAAGTTCATTAATAAAAGAAAAAACACTTTTAATATTTAAGAGTTTTGAAATCTCAATAACACTCAACTCTTCTTGATGGGTTAAAGCATTCAATAAATTAAGTTCATCTTCTTTTAAAGCATCTAAATCACCATCAAAATCAGGGTGTACTATAACTTTGGATTCACTTGCTAACTTAAATGAGGATGGTAATGCTGCATTCATCACATCACCTAAATTGCACATATAATAAGTTGCAATCCATTTCCAAAAAAGCAACTGCTTAGCATTTACAATTGGCTTTTCATCAAGCACAGCAATGAGCTGTTTTGCTTCATAATCCTTAGGTTTTTCATCATGGATTTTAGCAACAATACCGCTATATAACTTTCTCACTCCAAATTGCACAATAACTCTTTGTCCTACTGATAAATCATCATCAATAAAAGAATAAGTAAAAATTCCTTTTACGGGTAAAGGCAGGATAACATCAATATATTTTAGAGTAGTAAACATGCTTAGCAAAGATGAAAAATTTGTTGGAAAACAAAGAAATGAAATACAATAAATTACCAACAGCAACTGAATCTATAAGATGATAATAAGGTAATAACGAATCTCAGCTTTTTAATTTAATAAAATTCCTAAATTTGCGTTATTAAATAAACAAAAGAATGAAAAAGATATTTGTAATTTTTACAACAATTTCACTAGTTTTTACAGCTTGCGAAAAAGAAGAAGAAATAATTGAAGGGTGCACTGATGCTACTGCAACTAACTATAACGCATTAGCCACATCTGATGATGGCTCGTGTATAGCAGCACCAACTGATGTATATGGATGTATGGATGCAGGAGCAACAAATTATAATCCGTTAGCGAATGTAGATGATGCTTCTTGTAAATATAATTTGTCCCTAAATTTTACCCATACTGTTGATGGAAATGCATTAGAAACAGATCAAATGATATATTCAAATGCGGCTACTCAAAATTATAGCGTACAAACATTAAGATATTTACTATCAGATATTACCCTTCATTCAACAAATGGTACTAGCACTCTTTTGGATGAAGTACACTTTATAACCATCTCTGATCCTTCAACTTTTAATTTAGTTATTCAAGATCTAAATAGCGCTAATTATACCGCCATATCATTTACAATGGGATTAGATTCTCTAAAAAATATTACTGATAATTATTTGAATGAAAGTTTCTTTCCATCATTTTCTTGGCCTGATTTTATGGGAGGTGGCTATCATTATATGCAGTTAGAAGGAGATTATACTACTGCCTTTCAGGGATATGCAACACATACCGGAGGAACAGATGGAATAGATTTCTCATTTACTAAGAACTTTCCTATTTCACTAAATATAGTGAATGCTAATACAACTGTAACAATCAATATGGAAATCAATAATTGGTACTCTAACCCCAATATAATTAACCTTACAACTGATGGAATAATGGATAATGCAAATAAGCAAGCTCTATTACAAGCCAATGGAATTGCTGATGTATTTTCTGTTTTCTATCCTATAAACTAATGAAAAAACAGGCTTTACTTATACTTTGTTCCACCCTATTTTTTGCTTGCCAAAAAGATTTAGCACCCATGAGTGGTTGTACTGATAATACTGCCGTTAATTATAGTGCTAATGCAATAACTGATGATGGTAGTTGTATTTTTTTTAGCACTACACCATTTATAATTGAAACTCCTTCTGGATTTCCTGACATGAATATTCCTACAAATAATCCAATGACTGTAGAAGGTGTGTCATTAGGTGAAAAACTATTTAAAGATCCAATATTAAGTAGAGATAATACTCAAGCCTGTATAAATTGTCATCTACAAAACTTCTCTTTCTCAGACCCTAATCAATATAGCACAGGGATTGATAATATACAAGGGATAAGAAACGCATCCGCATTAATAAATATTGGTTGGAACACAAGCTACTTTTGGGATGGCCGCTCTTTAACTTTAGAAGAACAAGCATTTGAACCAGTAAGTAATCCAATAGAAATGCATAATGACTGGAAGTTGGTAGAATCAACGCTTAACTCACATGCTGATTATCCTTCCCTTTTTAAGGAAGCATTTAATATTGATTATATTGATTCAAATTATGTAGTAATGGCTATTGCTCAATTTGAAAGAACATTAATATCTGCAAATAGTAAATTTGACAAATACTTAAGGGGCGAAACACAACTTACTGCTTCTGAGCTTGGAGGTTATGCAATTTTTAATTCAGAAAAAGGAGATTGCTTCCATTGTCATGGAACACAGATGTTTATGGATAATTTATTTCATAATAATGGATTAGATCCTGAACCATTTACTGATTTAGGTTTAGGGAAAATTACAAATAATGCATCTGATAATGCAAAATTTAAAACTCCAACATTACGTAATATTGAATTCTCTGCTCCATATATGCATGATGGAAGATTTTCAACACTAGAAGAAGTAGTGGAACATTACAACTCCGGAGGAGAATACTCATTAACTGTTGATCCTTTAATGAAAAAATTAGGAGTTGGTTTACAATTGACAAATCAAGAAAAGCAAGATTTAGTTGCTTTTTTAAAAACACTTACTGATAGCGATTTTATCACAGAAAAATAATTGAGTATACATTACTCAATAATTTCAATAAAATTATATTTGCAGCACTTTTTTAAAATACAATAAGATGAAAAAAATTACACTTTTATTACTTTTACTTCTTTCAACTACTTTAATTTTTGCTCAAGAAAATCACAAGAAATGTATCACTACTAAATTAGTAGAAGAAGAATTAAAGAATAACACTGACTATGTAGATGCTAGAAAGAATTCAGGAAAAATAAATTATAACTACAAAGAAAGAAAAACAAATAATATTCCTGTTGTTATTCATATCATTCACAGAACATCTCATGCGAATATTGGCTCTGGAACTAATATTCCAGATATTCAAATTGAAGATGCCTTAAGGATTTTAAATGAAGATTTCAGTAAAACAAATCCTGAATTCCCTAACCCACCAAGAAATAATTTTTTAAACTATTGGGGAAATCCAGAACTTGAGTTTTGCCTAGCAACAACAGATCCTGATGGCAATGCTACAAGTGGAGTGACAAGAACTGCAACAGCACAAACTAATTGGGATGCAGATAACAACACTGAATCAAATGCTATGAAACAGAATTCAAGTGGAGGAAAAGACAGCTGGGATCCTAAAAAATATTTAAATATTTGGGTTTGTGATTTAACCAATTCATCTGGAGGTGGGCAAACATTAGGATATGCATATCTACCTGGATTATTAGCAGGTTTTGGTCAAAATGCTTGGAAAGACGGTTTAGTTGTAGACTATAGATATTTTGGAACAAATGGAATTGCAGCCCCTTCATCTGATGGAAAAACTGCAACACATGAAATAGGACATTATTTAGGCTTAAATCATACGTTCTCTGAAGACAACTACCCTACATATAGCTGTTTAGATAATAATGGAAATACTATTTGTTGTGATAGAGATGGAGGGAATGTAGATGACACTCCTGCTACTGATGGGGTTTATTGGGGAAATGTAACTTCAACTACAAACAATAACACCTGTAATGATCTTGCTTATGCAAATACTTTCACTACAGATGTACTAGATATGGATGAAAATTTTATGTCTTATTCAACTTCAACTTGGATGTTCTCTCAAGGTCAGGTAGATGTAATAATGACAACTTTAAATACATCAGAGAGTAATGGGGGGAGGTCAATATTAAAAAGCGGAACAGTTTCTACAAACTGCAGTGGTATTGTATCTTCTTCAACTAATATTCTTAATCAAGAAATAAATATGTACCCTAACCCTACTCAAGGTAAACTATTCATTTCAACTTCCGATAAAATTACATCTATTTCAATCACCAATATAATTGGAAAAGAAGTTTTCTCACAGATAAACTTCAATGACAATTCGATAGATTTAAACTCTTTTAAAAATGGAGTTTATTTTGTGTCAATCAATACAAATAAAGCAGCAGTTACTAAAAAGATTATCCTTACAAAATAATGACAACAACTTCTATTAATATTGTGCAAGTTGATTTAGAATTACAAGAAATTGTACAAAAAGTCATCAGCAATAGCAGAATCAATAAAGCTGAAGGGCTGTTATTATACACTAAAGCTCCTCTTACCCTTTTAGGAAGTTTAGCAAATAGTATTCGTGAAGAAAAAAACGGGAACAAAGTGTTTTTTAACAAGAATATCCATATTGAGCCAACTAATATCTGTGTATTTGACTGTAAATTTTGCGCATATTCTATCAGGGTAAGTAAGAAAGAAGATGCTTGGGAACTCTCAATTGATGAGATGGTTGATAAACTAAAAGCATATGAGAATAAAGATATTACTGAAGTACATTTAGTTGGAGGAGTACATCCAAAAATGGGATTACATTATTTTATTGAACTCATAAAAAAGATAAAAAATATTCGACCATCTATACATGTAAAAGCATTTACTGCAGTTGAACTTGAATACATGTGCCGAAAAGCAAAAGTAAGCTACAAAGAGGGATTGCAAATGTTAAAAGATGCTGGGCAAGACTCCCTTCCTGGAGGTGGTGCTGAAATTTTTGACACTGAAATTAGAAATGAAATTTGTGCTGATAAATGTAA
>CAJQHO010000054.1 GCA_905478185.1 uncultured Flavobacteriales bacterium
GCAGAAATGCAATATTTGGATTATGTGATTTATGGTTTCCAACCAATGGTTGATGATATCGCATCTTTGCATTATAGAATTCATGGAGGACAAATTACTCCTTTAATTATTCGTACAAGAGGGCATAGATTAGAAGGAATTTGGCATTCAGGTTCTCCAATGGGGATGTTATTGAACGGAATGAGAGGCATGTATTTATGTGTGCCAAGAGACATGACAAGAGCAGCAGGTTTCTACAACACTTTAATGCAGTCAAATGATCCTGGAATGGTTATTGAATGTTTGAATGGATACAGAATAAAAGAAAAATTACCAACTAATATTGGGGAGTTTAGAGTTCCTTTAGGAAAAGTAGAAACTACAAGAGATGGTAGTGATATTACTTTGGTTTCTTATGGTAGTACTTGGAGGGTAGTTATGGATGCAACTGAGAAATTAGAAGGAGCAGGAATCTCTTGTGAAGTAATTGATATTCAAACTTTAGTTCCTTTTGATTTGAGTCATGATATTGTAGAAAGCGTTAAGAATACAAACAGATTATTAGTTATTGATGAGGATGTTCCAGGTGGTGCTACAGCTTATATTTTGCAGAAAATACTAGAAGAACAAGATGCGTATAATTACTTAGATTCTGAACCACAAACTTTAGCAGCTAAAGCACACAGACCTCCTTATGGGGCAGATGGTGATTACTTTACAAAACCATCTTCTGAAGATGTATTTGAAAAAGTATATGCAATGATGCATGAAGCTAATCCTGTTAAATTCCCTTCATTATACTAAATGAAAAAAACTACTGAATCTGACTCTAATTATGATGGTCTGGACAAGATGTCTGTTTCAGAACTTTTGCTTAATATAAATAGAGAAGATAAAACAGTAGCAAACTCTGCAGAAAAACAGCTTCCAAAAATAGAAGAACTAGTTGAAGCAATCATTCCCAAAATGAAAATTGGAGGACGATTGTTTTATATTGGTGCGGGTACATCTGGTAGACTAGGAATTGTAGATGCATCTGAATGTCCTCCAACTTTTGGGGTAGATCATGGATTGGTAATTGGTTTAATGGCAGGAGGCGATAAAGCCATGCGTAAAGCAGTAGAATTTGCTGAAGATGATATTGAATTAGGGTGGAAGGATTTATCGGAACATAACATAAATACAAATGATGTGGTAGTAGGAATTGCTGCATCTGGTACAACTCCTTATGTAATTGGTGCGCTTAAAAAATGCCAAGAACAAAAAATCACAACAGCTTGTATAGTTTGTAATGAAGGAAGTCCTGTTTCTGAAGTATCAGATATTGCAATTGAAATTGTGGTTGGTCCTGAATTTGTTACTGGAAGCACTCGCATGAAATCGGGTACTGCTCAGAAATTAGTTTTGAATATGATTTCTACATCAGTAATGATAAAATTAGGAAAGGTAAAAGGAAACAAAATGGTAGATATGCAGCTTTCTAATAATAAACTAGTAGATAGAGGCACTAAAATGATAATGAAAGAAATAGCTGTAGATTATAAAACTGCTAATGCTCTTTTAACTGAATTTGGTTCTGTAAGAAATGCTGTAAATAATTATAATGGATAAAGAAAAACTTATAAAAGGAGTAATGTGGCTTTCAGGATTTTCCTTAAGTATTATGCTTTCTGCAATGAGCCTATTTGCTGGTTTTAATAACATACGTTTTGGAAGTTATACTATGCTGATTATTGGCTTGCTATTAATTCCTGCAATTTTCTTTTTTGCTTATAAAGGATTCGGACTTATTTTAAATGCTATTTTTGATAAATAAGTAATTGTAATACAATATTTTTTGTAGTTTTGAGTTTATAAATCAATAATAAACAAATAATTATGGAAAAAATCAAACAATTAGGATTAGTAGTTTTATTTATTGGTGGAGCATTTAAAATGAATAGTTTTCCTTTTTCAAATATGCTAGTTACAATAGGTTTTACGGTATTAGCAATTTATTATACTTATAAATTACTTTTTGATAATTAATTAATTCTTGTTTGCTCTTGTCATTTGTCTTTTTCCTGGAGGTCCATCTAAAGCAATTACATCAAAACCAACCGCTTTCATAGTTCGTTTTACAACTCCTTTTGCACAGTAGGTTACTAAAAAACCATCTTCTTTTAAGTAGTTGTACATTTTTTTAAAGATGATTTCTGTCCAGAGTTCTGGTTGTTTTTCAGGTGAGAAAGCATCAAAATAAATAATATCAAATTTTGTGTTGGAAGTATAGTTTTCTAAATCACTTTTACTTTTATTTAAAGTAAAGAACTCGTTTATTTTATATTCTTCCTCCCATGGTGTTTCGTGCAAATTTAAAAGTGATTCTTTTTCAAGTCCGATTAAATCCGTAAAGTTAAGTTGTGTGTAATTCTCTTTTGGAACTGGGTATAATTCCATTGTATGGTAATTGACCGTTATACTTTTCTGCATTGCTTTTTGTGACGTTAAAAGTGCATTTAATCCTGTTCCAAAACCAATTTCAAGAATATTTAATTCATTCTTATTTGCTTTAGAAAATCCATTTTTAATAAATACATGCTCAGCTTCAACTATCGCTCCATGTTTTGAATGGTAAGTTTCATTTATCTCAGGGTTAAATATAGAATGAGATCCATCATTTGTGATTACAATTTTATTATTCATTTTTACAAAGGTAAAAGTATTGCATAGACTATGATACAAGTTTAAAAAATAAATATTAAAACTATTTGTATTTTTTTTCGTAATTTTGTAGCAGATACTTAATTGTTAACTTAACACTTATCATTATGAAAAAGCTTATTACTTTAATTTTAGGAATTGCTCTAGCATTTTCTTCTTATGCTACTCATTTAATGGGTGGGCAAATCTCAGCAACTTATTTAAGTTCAGATACAACTGGTTCACATTATTTTCTTGAGCTTGATGTTTATCGCGATACACTTGGTGTTCCAATGACATTAGCACAAACGGTTGAAATTTATGAATTAGACATTACAACTGGAACATATAATTTAGTTTCTGTTGATTCCATTTCTTTAGGAGCTTCAGGTGCTGTAGCTACAATGTCAGCTGTTTATGGTGTGGAGATTTATCATTTTGCAGATTCAATTACTTTCCCAGCAAATGGATATTATATGATTAAATGGAGTGATTGTTGTAGAAATGGAGCAATTATAAATATGAGTTCTCCCTTAACTGAGGATATGGAGTTTTTAACTTATGTAAATGTTGATAGCGCAAATCCTAATTCCTCTCCGACATACTTATCACCTCCAGTCATTTATTTGCCTACAAATAATGTTTGGCAATACAATCCTTTGCCTTTCGATTCTGATGGAGATTCTTTAGTGTGGAACTTATCTGTTCCGCTTTCTAACAATACTACAGTTGCTGGTTATCAGTATTTATCTGATACTGTTTTGTATTCTAACACTACTGGTATATTCTCAATGGATGCAATTACAGGAGAGATAACTTGGGATCCTAAAATGGTTGGTAATTTTGTCGCTTCATTTGCAATTCAAGAGTACAGAAATGGGGTGTTAGTTGGTGCTATGAGTAGGGATATGCAATTTGTTGTTGTCCCTGATTCTACTAATGCAGTTCCTGATGTTTCCTTTATGCAATCGCCACCTACTAATAATCTGGGTTACCCTTATGTTAAAATTATGCCGGGACAAAATTATGACATTACTTTATTAGCTTCAGATTCTGATGCTAATGATGTCGTAAGTATGGATGTATATGGTGAACCATTTGAAATTCTTAATCCTGCTTCATTTAATGTTTCAACTACTGGAAATGGAAATGAAATTGAGGGGGTTTTTGCTTGGGCTCCAGATATCAGTCAAGTGCGTTCTAAGCCTTATGTTGTTGTTTTCCGTACTACTGATAATTTCTTCTATTTTGATGAAACGGTTCAGTTTGAGGTGAGTTTAACAACTGCAGTTGAGGATGTAAATGTTATTGAGGTTATGGATATTTACCCTAACCCTGCCAATACTAATTTTACACTTCCAATTAACTTAGATAAAGGACAAAGAATAACTTTGGATATTTATAATGTTTTAGGTGTAAAGGTTTCATCTGAGGAATTAAATTTAGCTTCAGGAAATCATATTCTTGTTAAGAATTTTGATTTAAGAAGTGGGCAATATTTTGTTAATCTTGCTGATGAAAATGGTATAGCAATTACAACTATAAAATTAGTTGTAGTAAAGTAAGTATAACAGTTTAATTCAATTGAAAAGAGGAGAGTAATCTCCTCTTTTTTTGTATGTTTTTTTATCATAAATAAGTAGTATATTTTAGATTTATTTTTTATATTTTTGCAAAACGAAAATGATTCAAATCGCTCTAGAGTATGAAGATTACAAAAACAAGCATTTCAAGATTAAAATCAACAGATTTTTCTAACTTACCTTTTGGTACAGTTTTTTCTGACCATATGCTTATTTGTAATTTTAAGGATGGAAAATGGGGTCCTGCTGAGATTTTGCCTTATGGCCCAATTTCAATTTCCCCTGGGTCTAAAGTTCTGCATTATGGACAGTCTGTTTTTGAAGGTATGAAAGCTTTTAAAAACTCAAATAATGAAGTTTTACTTTTCAGAAAAGAAGAAAATTATAAAAGAATTAATCGTTCAGCTGTCAGATTATCAATTCCTGAAATTCCAGAGGATATTTTTATGAATGGTTTGGATGAGCTATTGTCACTAGATAATGAATGGTGCAAGGCTGACGAAGGTTATTCTCTTTATATTAGACCTTTTATTTTTGCATCAAGTGAGGGAGTAAAAGCATCAGCTTCAGAAGAATATACTTTTATGATAATTACGTCTCCATCAACTAAATATTATGAAGGTGAGATGAATGTAGTTGTTGAAGAGCATTTTACAAGAGCTCCAAAAGGAGGTGTGGGTTCAGCAAAAGCAGCTGGAAATTATGCGGCATCATTTTATCCAACTAAACAAGCTAATGCTAAAGGATTTCAACAATTAATTTGGACGGATTCAATTGAACATAAATATATTGAAGAATCAGGAACAATGAATATTTGGTTTAGAGTTGGGGATAAACTAGTTACACCAGAACTTTCAGATAGTATATTGGGTGGGATTACTAGAGAAAGCATACTTACTTTAGCTAAAAATAATGGTATAAAAGTTGAGCAAAGAAAAATACTTGTTTCTGAGGTTGTTGAAGGAATTAAAAGTGGAATAATTATTGAGGTATTTGGTACAGGAACAGCAGTTACTGTTAATCCTATTAACTCTATTACTTTTAGAGATGAGAAGTTAGTTATTCCTACAATTGAATATTCTTATGCTATAAAATTAAAACAAGAATTACAAGGAATTCAAAAAGGTAAGTTAGAAGATAAATTAGGTTGGACTTCTAAAGTTGTATCAAAAGTGAGTTTATCTTAATTTATTAATTTCATTTTGAAGTGCATAATTCCTGCTTCTTCAAATTCTTCTCCACTTTTCTTAAAACCCATTTTTTCATAAAATGGAATTACCTCTGTTTGTGCATGCATGTAAATTTCACCTTTGTATTCTGATAAATCATTTAGTATTGCTTTAAGAACTATATGTCCAAAACCTTTTCCTCTTTCTGAATTTAATACAGCAAAACGCTCTAATTTAAACCCTTTTTCTGTTTTCCTATGCCTTGCTGTAGCTACTGCTT
>CAJQHO010000055.1 GCA_905478185.1 uncultured Flavobacteriales bacterium
TGAAAAGAAAAAACCTTTAAAATTAGCTTTTTATATTGTGGGTGGTTTAACGCTAGTTTTTGCATTAATGCCAAGTTTGTTTTTTGATTTTGTAGGTGGGCAAGATGATAGTCTAGCAAAAAGCGGTTGGCCAGTTGATGCATTGCAATCAGATAGGGCAGGGCTTTTAAGTGCTGATGCCTGGCGTTCATTTATTTTTATTGCACTTAGTTTTGGGGCAATGTGGATGTTTTTAAAGAATAAACTCAGTAGTAAATATGTTATCCTTATTGTTGGAGTATTGGTTTTGGCTGATATGTGGACAATTAATAAGCGTTATTTGAATGATGATAATTTTGCAAGAAAATCTAAGGTAGAAATACCTTATCAAGCAACTGCAGCTGATCAACAGATATTAAAAGATGCTGATCCGAATTTCAGGGTATTTAATCAGTCTGTAAGTACTTTTAATGATGCAAGTACTTCTTACTTTCATAAATCAATTGGAGGTTATCATGGTGCAAAATTAAAGCGTTACCAAGAATTGATTGAAGACCATATTGCAAAAGGAAATATGGCAGTATTGAATATGTTAAATACTAAGTATTTCATTACGCCAAAAGGACAAGCACAGCAAAACCCTGGTACAATGGGCAATGCTTGGTTTATAAATGAAATTAATACGGTTGCTAATGCTGATGCTGAAATTGCTTCACTTAACGGATTTAACCCTGCAAATACAGCTATTGTTGATGTTAGGTTTAGTGAGCAAATGATAGATGGTTTGGATAATGTTGGCACTAGTATTACTTTAACAGAGTACAAGCCCAATTATTTGAAGTACAATTCTACTTCATTAAAAAATGGAATAGCAATTTTTTCTGAAATCTATTATGATAAAGGATGGAATGCTTATGTTGATGGGGAGTTAAAACCTCATTTTAGAGCAAATTATGTATTAAGAGGAATGCAAATTCCTGCAGGAAACCATGTTGTTGAGTTTAAGTTTGAACCTGCAGTTTATGATGTTTCGGAGCGTATTGCATTGGCATCATCTATAATATTGTTATTACTATTAGCTTTTGTTTCGGTTAAGGAATTAAAAGCTTAATGAAGAAAGTATTAATCATCACTTACTATTGGCCACCAGCAGGTGGTTCAGGAGTACAGAGGTGGTTAAAGTTTGCAAAGTATTTGCCAGAATACGATTGGCAGCCTATTATTTATACTCCTGAAAATCCTTATTTTGAAGTACAGGATGAAGCTTTACTAAATGATATTTCTGCTGAAGCAGAGGTTTGGAAAACTCCAATTTTGGAGCCTTATGCTTTAAAAGATAAGTTGTTTGGTAAAGGGAGTGAATCCCAAAGTGCTGGAGTTATTACTAATAAAAAATCATTGAAAAATAAGGTGTTGAATTGGGTGAGAGGCAATGTATTTATTCCTGACCCGAAAGCATATTGGGTTAAACCATCAATCAAATTTTTAATGTATAAAATTAAAAAAGAAAAGATAGATCATATTGTTACAACAGGCCCACCTCATTCTATGCATTTAATTGGTTTAGGTTTAAAAAAAGCAATACCAACTTTAAAATGGGTAGCTGATTTTCGTGATCCTTGGAGTGAGTTGGATTTATTGGATGAGTTTCATCTTAGTAAATCTTCTAGAAAAAAACACCAAAAATTAGAGAGAGAAGTTTTAGAAACTGCTGATGTAACTTTAACTGTAAGTGAAACTTGGGTTGAAGATTTAAAACGACTTGGAGGGGGTAGAGTGGAGTTAATTACTAATGGTTATGATGCAGCTGATTTTGAGCTAAAACCTAAAAAAAATGATAAGTTTATTATTGGACATTATGGTTTGTTAAATCACTTAAGAAATCCTAAAAATTTGTGGAAAACACTTAATGATTTATGTAGTGAGAATTCTGAATTTGATAATAAATTAGAAATTCATCTTTCAGGAAATATTGACATTGAAGTTTTGACTGAAATTTCTGATTTCCCTAAATTAAAAGAGAAAATCAAGAATTTAGGATACCTTTCACATGCTGAAGTTCTAAAACAATATAATGAAGCTTCTTTATTATTATTATTACTTTTTAATTCTAAAAGTGGAGTAGGAAATTATCCAGGAAAAATATTTGAATATTTTGCAGCACAAAAACCAATCTTAGCTTTTGTGCCAGAAGAGAGTGACACTAAAAAACTGATTGAAAAAACAAATACTGGAATGTGTTTTTCTTATGCAGAAATAAATTTAAAGAATGATATATTAAGATTGTTTAAAAAGGAAGAAAATTTTTCTCTTGAGAATATTGAAGATTTCACAAGAGAAAAACTTAGCCATGATTTAGCGAATCTTTTAAATACCTTAAGCTAATGGGGATTATCAGAAACCAGAGCATTAAGAATTCAATTAGTTTCTATATTGGCATGTCGATAGGTGCGGTTAATACTGTTTTAATTTTCCCTAATGTGTTTAATGATCAGCCTGAGCATTGGGGGCTTTTGAGCCTCTTAGTAGCTTATGCTACTTTAATAGGTACTTTTTCTTCTTTAGGTATTCCGAAAACTTTTATTCGTTTCTTTCCAGCAATTCAGGAAAAAGGACAGCTTTATCTTTTGAGTTTGATAACCCCCTTGTTTGGCTTCTTACTTTCTTGTTTAGGCTATTGGGTTTTTAAAGAGGAATTATTTTTATTATTAAACGCAAGCTCTCTTTTACAAGAGAATTTCTTTTACATCTTTTTGCTTGTATTTTTTATTAGTTTTTATGACGTATTAACTTCTGTTTCTCGTTCCTATTTGGATGCAGTAATTCCTATATTTCTGAATGAAGTATTTCATAAGCTATATTGTTTAATTATCTTAGTTATTCATGGGTTTAAAATTGTTGATTTCACTACATTTTTGCAGTTGTATGTAGCAGGCTTCTTGCTCAAGTTTTTGATATTACTTGTACTGCAATTGTATAAGGGAAACCTTTATTTTAAGCTTTCATTAGGTGCTTTAAAAATTAAGGAAATTATAGTATATGGTTTTTATGTTTTAATTGGTGGAGCATCTGTAATGTTTGTAAGTCGATTGGATATGCTAATGATTGGCGCTTTATTAGGTTTGGAGCAAGTGGCATTTTACACCCTAGCTTTTTATATTGGCTCAGTAATAAAAGTGCCAGGAAAATCAATTGTTTCTATTTCGGTACCATTATTAGCGAAAGCTTGGGAAGAGCAGAACTTCATGCAAATTCAAACTATTTATTCTAAATCCTCTATTAATCAATTAATTGTTGGAGGCTTATTCTTTTTATGTGTTTGGATTAATATTGATGCTGTTTTTGGCATCCTACCTGAAAAATTTTCTCATGGGAAATGGGTAGTTCTGTATATAGGATTGGCACAATTATTTAATGTTGCTAGTGGGGTAAATGGTTCTATTATTGTAAACTCAAAGTATTATAAATACGATTTGATTACCAATATACTATTGGTTATTTTCACTGTTATTTCTAATTATATTTTAATTCCAAAATATGGGATAAACGGAGCTGCAATGGCGACAGCACTTTCTGTATTTTTATTTAATCTTATTCGTTTAATTCTTATTAAAGTAAAGATGGGCTTACAGCCTTTTTCATTAAAGACACTTTATACTGTTTTGATTTTATTGGGTGTATATGGTATCAGTATTTATTTACCATTAAGCGGTAATTTATATGTAGATATTATTTGGAAAACCTTTGTTGTTGTTGCTATTTTTATTCCCTTATTGTTGGCGTTAGAGCTATCAGAAGACATTAATAAAATGGTTATTGATATTAGGAAAAGATTAGGTATTTAGCGGTTTTTTTAGTAATTAGAACCTATCTTTGTGCTACTCTAATAAAAGTGAATGTCTAAAAAAAAAATCATATTTATTTACCCAGGATTATATACCTTTATTCAGACAGAAATAAAGTTGCTATCTGATGAATATCAATTAATATCAATTAGTCAAGGATGGTCTAAAAAGGTGCTATTGCCTTTTAATTTATTAATTCAGTTTTTTTTCTTGTTATTTAACTTGCATAAAGTAGAGTGTATTTTAATTTCTTTTGGTGGGTATAGTTCTTTCTTACCTTCTTTGTTAGGTAATTTATTTGGGAAAAAAGTTGCTATTATTGTGCATGGTACTGATTGTGTAAGTTTTCCTGAAATTAATTATGGTAATTTAAGATTTCCTTTGTTGCGTTATTTTACAAAGAAATCCTATCAGTGGGCTAGTATAATCCTTCCTGTTAGTGAATCATTAGTTTATACTGAAAATAATTATTTTTCATCTTCTTTTACTTTAAAATTTGGATATACTCATCATTTACAAGATATTAAAACTCCTTATAAAATAATTCCTAACGGGGTAAATGGTAATCTATGGAGTAGAGATAACTCAATTGTTAGAGAAAAAAACTCATTTATTACTGTATTAGCTAAAGGTAAAGAAAGGATTAAAGGAGTAGATTTAATTATAAAGGTTGCTAATAGCTTTCCAAATCTTAAATTTTATTTTGTTGGAATTGAATGTTTAGATTTAGGTGAAATACCTAAAAATATTATTTGTAAAGGAAGATTAAGTTCTCAAGAATTAAGAATATTATATAATGAATCTCAATTTTATTTTCAACTTTCAAATACTGAAGGGTTTGGTGTTGCTTTATGTGAGGCAATGCTATGTGGCTGTATTCCAATTGTTTCAAATGTTAATTTTTTACCAAATATTGTAGGTGATTCAGGGTTTGTATTGATGAAAAGGAATTCAGAAATGTTATTTGGTTTAATGAATACAGCATTAAATTCTGATTTAATTAACTTAGAAAAAAAAGCAAGAAATAGAATTTTAGATAATTTTTCTGTTGAGAATAGACAAAGATTATTAATTTCGACTTTGAAAAATTGTTAATGAAAAATATTAAATATATACCAATAATTGATGAGTTAGCTACCTTTATTCTTAATAGGGCTAGAGCCTATAAAAAGAGAAGACTTTTGAAAAACAAAAATATTCATTCATCAGTTAGAATTGGTAATGATTGTTTGATAGATAAGAATGTTTATATAGCTGAAAGAACTTATATTGGTGGTGGCGGAAAGTTATATGCTGGAGTTGAATCTAAAATTGAAATTGGGAAGTATTGTGCTATTGGGTATAATGTTCATATAAAGGCTAGGTCTCATGACCTAAAAAGACCAACTTCAACTGGTTTGATTAAACATTTAAGGATTGAAAAAGATATTAAAATTGGAGATTTTGTTTGGATAGGAGATAATGTATTTATTAAAGAAGGGGTTAGTATTGCTTCACATGCAGTTATTGCTGCAAATAGTGTTGTAGTTAAAAACGTTAAAGAAAAAGAGATAGTTGGAGGAGTTCCAGCTAAACATATTAGGATTAATAATTCTTTAATCGACACATATTAAAAGGATAGTAATATAAAAAATAATTTATGTTAATCACAATTCTTGGTCCTGATGGTACTGGAAAAACAACTTTAGCAAAATTAATAGCCGAAAAATATTTTAATATTGATTATATTTATTTTGGGAATAATTTAGAAAGCAGAAAGTATAAGTTTTTTAGTAATTTTCTTTATGCTAATCAGAAGGGGAAAGTAAATACATTTTTGAAATACATTTTTATTTTAATTAATGATTTTTATTACTACAATTTAGCACGTAATAAAAATCTTATATCGGATAGATGTCCTATTGATAAATACATAGGAACAATTATTAAAGAAGATATGTATAGAAATTTATTTCATAAGTTTACATTGAAATTATTTCCTAATCCAGATTATGTTATTTTATTGCAAGGTGATCCAGCTGTTTTATATAAAAGGAAAGAAGAGATATCAGAAAGTAAGATTATAAGTTATATTAGTTTGTATGAAAAATATATACAATCTAGAAATATAAATTTTCTTGTGATTGATACTACAAAAAATAACATTCAACAAACACTAAGCCTTGCATCAAAACAAATAGAAAAAGTATTAAGTGAGAGCTAAACTAGAATATATATTCTCGTATTTGGATAATAATGCTATTCAATATTTTCTGTTAAGACCAATTGATCTTAATAACCATGTTGAGGATATTGATTTAATTATTCCAAAACAAGATTTTATGAAATTTATAAAGGTATTGGATAAAAACTCAAAACAAGTTCATTTTAAATATTCAAATGCTAATGAATCAATTCAACTATTCGTAAATGATATTTTATTAGATATTAAATTTAACATTTGTTTTTTACCAAGGAAGAGTTTAAAACTGAATGATAGTTTCCCATATTGCTCTGTTGTTATAAAAGAGAATAAATATATATATCCTAGTATAGATGAAGATATACTCTTTACGTTTTGGGCTTATCATTTGCTGCTTGATAAGGTGGACCCTAGCTTATCTTCTACTTATATAATGTTTAAAAACTGTTTCGGATCTACTTGGGAGGCTTTAATCAAAAGTAATTTCTTTATTAAATGGACTAATTTGATATTTAGAGAGAATAGTGCCCAAGCATTACAATTAGTTGCGTTATTTTTTAGTAATAAAACAAATCTTGTAAATAAAATTAATAATAAGAAACTACAAAAATTAGCAATTAAGAGTAATAGATTATGGTTTAAATTTTATTTTGATAAATATTATTTTAAAATACTTAGGTTTTCAGGTTTTATTAAAAGAAAAAGGTCGTTACAGGAAATAAATATTAAGTGAATTATGAAGTTTAATTGTTTTCCTAAAAAACAAGGAATGTATCTTGTTTATTCTAATTATAAGGTTTTTAAATCTAGATTATTTAGCGATTTAATTTTACAGTCCTCCCCAAAGAATTCTATTTTTTATCGCATATTAAAATCAAGAATAGGGTTTTATATTTCGTCTGTTTTTAAGTATTCAATTAAACTGCCTACTAATAATTTGAACTATATAGGAATTATTAAAGATGTTAGGTTGGTATTGTTTGAATTAGATGAAGATAATATTCCAATTAATGTTTGGAAAAAATCAGGAGAGATGAGTTGGGTGAAAGAGAAGTTTATTGGCTTTCAGTTAATATCATTATATTCACTCTCTAATTTTAAGATAAGGTGTTTGCATATTGAAAAAGCTTTTGGTATTCACTGGAAAAATTTAAATAAAAATACTGTAGTTCATGGTGATTTTACACATTTTAATATTCTGGTAGATATTAATGAAAAAATTAATTTTATTGATGATAAGTCACACATTAACTCTAGGTTATTTGATTTTTTTTATTTCTACTCTTATTTAGAGCAGTGTCTGGAAAGGTGTCAGACAATTACAAAAGTAGATAAGTTAATTATCTTAAATAAATTAGAAAAAATGATTATAAAAGTATGTAGTTATAATAATCAAACTGGTTTTAATAATGATTGTAGCACTATTAAATTTCCTGAAAGTTGGGGGTTAAGAAATGAAAATAAACAACTATATTTAGAAAGGTTTAAAGAAAGAATTCTAATTAGAATTAAATAGAAATTTACGCTTTCCCTTTTTCCCAATCCCAGGCAGATTTCATTGCTTGTTCTAGGCTTTCTTTGGCATCCCAACCTAATTTAACTTGAACTAAACTGCCATTAGCATAGATCTGTTCTATATCACCATAACGCCTTGGGCCTATGGAATAGTTAATGCTTAAATTGTTAGTTTTTTCAAAAGCCTTAATTGCATCTAATACACTTACTCCAATTCCTGTACCTACATTAAATGCATGTTTACCAGGGTTCTTAATTAGAAAATCCATTGCTTTAACATGTGATTTTGCTAAATCCACCACATGAATGTAATCACGTATACAAGTTCCGTCAGGGGTGTTGTAGTCATCCCCAAAAACAGTAATTTTCTCTCTTTTCCCAATAGCAACTTCTGTTATGATAGGAACTAAATTACTGGGTCTGTCAGCTGAACAATCCCCAATTAAAGCAGAAGGGTGGGAGCCAATAGGATTGAAATATCTAAGGGCAACACTATTGCAAGTATCATCCTTTAGCATGCCTTCACAAATTTGTTTTGTTTCTCCATATGGAGATTCAGCTTTTTTGAATGGAGCATCTTCAGTAACAGGTAAAACATCAGGCATCCCGTATACTGTACAGGATGAAGAAAATATGATATTTTTCACTTCATTCTCTTGCATGCATTTTAAGAGTACTTCAAGCGAACCCATATTATTGTCGTAATACTTTTGTGGGTTTTGTACAGATTCCTCAACTGCTTTGTAAGCAGCAAAATGTATAGCACCTTCAATAGTTCCTTCTTCAGAAAACACTTTATCCATTGTTTTTTTATCAGTACAATCAACATTGTGCCATTTTATTTTATTACCTATAATTTTCTCAATTCCCTCAATATTTTGAGTGGAGGTGTTACATAGATTATCTACTATAATAGGAGTGTAGCCTGCTGTAATGAGTTCAACTACTGTATGTGAACCAATATAGCCTGCACCTCCTGTTACAAGTATTTTTCTCATTTCTATAATGCTCTATTAACTCCAATTAACCATCTAAACTGGAAGAAATCTTCATTAGATGCTGGTGGTCTGTTTAAGAATAGTGGCATGTCAAAACGAATAACTAAAGGTCTTACAGTTTCAAGAGGACCAAAGTTTCTGAAAGTATATGTAAATCCTATTCCTGCATCAGTTCTTACGTCTGAAAACAATTCTTTGTAGTTTTCTTTAGTAAGTCTTTCACTAGTTATAATTCCTGCATCAGCAAAAATGTAGGAATCAAAATTATTTTTACGGATTGAGTAAGGTAGGTATGCTGTAAAATCAATTTGAGTATTGAAAGCTGCTCCACTTGTTCCATTATAATCGAATGATGCAATTGTTCCATCTTCATTAAACTCTGGAGCTAAGTATCCTGAGTAACCTCTTAAGTTTAACCCTCCTGCTGAGTGAAAATAATTTGTTGTGTAGTCATAGTCCATAAAGTCAGCTGATACAATCCCTTCTGCTCTTGTAAATTTAGAATTCATCATTTCTTCATTATTAGCACCTGCCAATCCTAGCTTACTTTCTTCTGCCCAATTACTTCCTGTGCCAAATTGAAGAAATGCTCTAGTATTTATTTTTAATTTCTCTAATTTATTATTATTTTTCGCACTTAATATAAGTTTATTATAATCGTAAGCACTTCCTAATGCTGATGTTTGTAGCTTTAAATTTAGTGTCCCTTTTCCGTAAATATAATCGTACTTGCGCTCTAAATCTACATCAATCCTATTGTTCTTTTTTCGTAAATCCCAAGCTGAATTAATTAAGTAATTATCATTTACTCTGTATAAAGATAAAAAGTCAACTGTAAGTTTATTGTCTCCTTTACTGTCTGATTTTACTAGGCTAAGTTTGTTAGTGTATAAACCAGCTAAGAATTGAGTGTTAAGTTTTACTCTAGTATTTAAAGAAACTTTATCCAAGTTAGTGTTGTAGTTTAATCTGTAAGAATAGTAGTCATAATCATTTGGATTTGCAATACTATCTTTTTGTAAAGCTCCTGTATTAAACCAAACGCTCCCATCAAATAAATGATGATGATTCATATAGCCTCCATTAAGACTTAATCCAACTTTCATTCCATCATAATTATTCCACCATACATCTGGGCGGTATTTAATTTCATAATTTGTCCAATCTGGATATTGGTATAATTTATGGTCAAAACTAAATGTAGTATTGCATTTAGAATTATTGTCAGGCATGTAAGCGTCAGCTAATCTTCCACTTGGATCAATAATTACTTCTTCAATTCCTGAAGGAATATCTAAAGTAGTTGTATAATTAGGGTGAATTAAATCCCAACCATGCCATTTGTCTAATACGGTAGCATCAGTCTTTTTTATAAACCAGTTATTAGGTATATGGTAATCGTAGGACTTTCCATCTTTTGCAATTACTTTAAAATCAATTGGCATCTGCATTCTTGACTTTCTTTCAAAAGTTACTGTGTTTCCTTTTGCTTCTACTGAATAATCAATTCGTTTTGTGGATTCTAACCATTGATCAAAAAACCAGTTTAAATCTACTTTTGTATACTGAATAATTGTATTTCTAAAATCCTCAGTATATGGGTGCGCCATCTTCCAAGTATTAAAATAATGTTTCATAGCATCAAGGAACAATTCATCTCCTAAAACATATTGAAGATTATAAAGCATTGATGCAGTTTTGTAATATACATGCCTGTAGCCACCACCATGGCTTAAAGCTCCATTAAAACAATCTGAATGAGTTGCAATTACAGGGTCATTGTATTTTGTTGCATCATTAATGTAAGCATAATAAACTCTACTATCAATTGCTTTTGTAGGCTTCTCAAAATGAGCTTTATATTTATCTGTGGTTTTGTTTGTAACTAAATAATCTCCATCAATTTTTATTAGACCCCATGCAGTTAAAAATTGAGTAAAGCCTTCATCTAATAATGCTCTGTAGGTTTCATTATTACCAACTTGTCCAAAGAACCAATTGTGCCCTATTTCATGAACTAGAAGTCCTCTGTAGCT
The DNA here is from genome assembly GCA_905478185.1 of uncultured Flavobacteriales bacterium. GTDB lineage: Bacteria > Bacteroidota > Bacteroidia > Flavobacteriales > BACL11 > UWMA-0277. The sequence continues at coordinate 10,556 of CAJQHO010000055.1, forward strand.
AGGATCTTCACCGCTATCTAAAGTAAGCATAGGATATTCCATTCCTGATCTTGCGTCAGCAACAATCATTTTATGATATGTATATCTTCCAAAATCTTCTGAGAAAACCTTAATAATTTCTGCAGCATACTCAGCCGCATTCTGCCACCTACTTGCGTGTGGCTCTTGAGCTAAAGAATAACAAACTTTATCCTGCCACCAAGCTTCTCCAATACGGTAAGTTGGATCTGCTGTAAAGGAGAAATCATGTACATTCTCTGCATGAAATTTCCATATCTTTCTTTCTCCTTTTATGTATGGTGTAATAACTGAAGGAGTAGAATTCCATGGTTTATCTTTAAAATTTACTATATCGAGTTTTTCTCTTAATTCTTTTGGTAATACTTCATCTCTATTTAATAAAAAACCGGTAGCACCTACAACAAAATTAGAAGCAAAATCAAGCTCTACATCAAATCCACCAAAATTACCATAGAACTCTTTACCTAGATGTTGGTCTTTTGTCCAACCGAATTTTGCGTCATAAACACAAATTCTTGGGTACCAATGTACTCCATTATAGTGTTTGAATCCCCAAGAATTAAAAATAGCCATTCTTCTTCTAAGATCTCCACTATCAAAATAAGTTTTAAACTCAATATCAAAGGTGATACTGCTATTAGTCTTAAGTGTATTTGGTAAGTAAACTTTTAAAATTGTATTATCTAATTCTGTTTTTACATTTAGCCCATTAACAGTAATATCATTAATTATAGTTCCTAGTTTTTGAGCTTCATAGTCTCCATATTTTGGATCTTTTCCATTCTGAAATTGCAATTCCTCAAGATAAGAATCTGGCTGGAATGCATTTTGATATAAATGAAAATACACAACATCTAATTCATCTGGGGAATTATTGGTGTAAGTTAATTGCTGAGTAGCAGATATTATATCTGTTTCTTCATCAATCTTAGCTTTAATGTTATAGTATACATCTTGCTGCCAATATGCTTTATGTGGCATTTTATTTTTCCAATAATTTGGGTTGTCAGCATTCTGATACGTGTTAGGAGTTGCTAAAGCATTGTATTTTTCTTGTGAAAATGATAATGAGCTAATAAAAAGAATAGCTACTAGTAAAATATTTCTCATGGTTGAATTTTTAAAGTGTGCAAATTTACAATTCCTATTCGGAAAATTGCTTATTTTCTTTAGCATTTGAAATGCTGGCATTTAGTTCAAATCCTGTAAGTAGGATAATTGAGTTGAAATACATCCAAATAAGGATAATCATTAGTGTACCAATAGACCCGTAAACCTTATTGTATTGAGCAAAATGATTGATATAATAGTTAAAACCTATGGATGTAACTATAATCCCTAAAGTAGCTAAAATTGAACCAGCTGTAAAGAATTTCCATTTTCGTGTAGTAGCAGGCCCAAAATGAAATAAGATTGAAATACCTGAAAATAACATAGCGAGCATTACAAACCATTTTCCATATAGTATTAAATCAGCCGAAAATTTACTTATGATTTCAAAGTCAGTAAGGTAGTTAACAGCCACTTTTCCGAATATGATAAGCCCAATTGCAATAATTAAGAGCAAAGCAAGGAAAAAAGTTAAGGTTATGGAAAGTGCCTTTTGCCTTAGTAATGAACGGTATTCGTTAATGTGGTAAGAGGAATTAAAAGCCTCAATTAAGGAACTCATACCATTGGCAGAAAAATAAAGAGCTAAAATAAAACCTATAGAAAGTAATCCTCCTCTTGGGTTATTAATGATATCATCAAGTGTGTTAAAGGTAATTTCATTGGTTGATGGTGGTAAAACTACTGAAAGTAATTCTATGAGTGTTTCTTGCAATCCAGCAATGGGAATATAAGGGATAAGCGTAAAAAAAACAATAATGGAAGGAAAGAAGGCTAAGAAAAAATTGAATGCCAAGGATGATGCTCTGGTTGTAATTGCTCCCTCCACTAATCCTTTCCAAAAGAAAATAGTTACATCATAAACACTAAGCCCAGCAAAACCTAATGGTTTTATTTTTTTAGCAATATTTATGATAAATTGGAACATTAAATTGCTTTTAGACTTAAGTCAAAGTTAGGTACAGAATGAGTTAGAGCTCCAACTGAAATAAAATCAACACCACACTTTGCATATTTAGCAATTGTTTCTTCTGTTATTCCTCCACTTGATTCTGTTTGACATTTATTACCAATTATTTCAACAGCTTTTTTGGTTGTTTTGTAATCAAAATTATCCAATAGGATTCGTTTTACTCCTCCTTTAGCAAGTATCTCATTTACTTCTGCTAAACTCCTTGCCTCTACAATTATATCAAGGTTTTTGTTATTGTCAGTAAGGTAGGTTTTTGTTTTTTGAATTGCATTGGAAATTCCTCCTGAAAAATCAATATGATTGTCTTTAATCATTATCATGTCATAAAGTCCAAACCTATGGTTTACGCCACCACCAATTTTTACTGCCCATTTTTCAATGGTTCGGTTTAGGGGAGTGGTCTTTCGGGTGTCTAATAATTTGCAATTAGTATCAGCAATTAAAGTATTGAGGTAAGCTGTTTTGGTCGCAATTGCACTCATGTGTTGCATGCAATTAAGCGCTAATCGTTCTCCAGTTAATATTGAGATAGAATTTCCTTTTACAATAAAAGCAATATCACCAAATTTTACTCTTTCCCCATCTTGTAGAAACTGTTCTATTTTTAGGGATGAATCCACTTCATTGAAAATCATTTTCGCTAATTCAATTCCTGCAATTATACCATCATCCTTTATTAATAAATGTGCTTTGCTAGTTGCACTAGCGGGAATACTAGCTAATGAAGTATGATCACCATCACCCACATCTTCATTTAGGGCATTTTGTATAAAGTTTTTAAGGTCTTTCTCTGTCATACAATCAAAATTATTAATATTGCCAAAAATACAAAAAATGAAGATTGTATTACTCACTATCGGAAAGACATCAGAAAAGTATTTGATTGAGGGCATTGCTCAGTATCAAAAACGCTTGAAACATTATACGCAATTTGAGATGCTTGAAATTCCAAATCTTAAAAAAGCTCAAAATTTTTCGAATGCTGAACTGATGAAAAAGGAGGGGGAGTTGATATTGAAGCAATTACAAAATTCTGATCATTTAGTGTTGTTGGACGATAAAGGAAAGGATTTTACTTCTCCTAAATTTGCACAGAAATTACAAAGCTGGATGCTGAGCGGAAAAAAGCGTTTTGTATTTGTTGTTGGGGGAGCTTATGGTTTTTCAGAAGATGTATATTCTAGAGGAAACGAAAAATTATCTTTGTCAAAAATGACTTTTTCGCACCAAATGGCACGCCTGTTTTTTGTAGAACAAATATATAGAGGATACACAATCTTGAATAAAGAACCTTATCATCACGAATAAATGAAACTAGTCTTTGCTACCAACAATCCCAATAAATTATCTGAATTACAAGATTTAGTTCTTGAAGGAATTGAAATTTTGAGTTTAAAAGATATTAATTGTAATGAGGAATTACCTGAGACAAATCCTACTTTGGAAGGGAATGCTTTGCAAAAAGCACAGTATGTGTATCAAAATTATGGGTTTAATTGTTTTGCTGATGATACAGGGTTAGAAATTGAAGCTTTGGGTGGTGCTCCTGGAGTGTATTCTGCCCGTTATGCAGGGGAGGATTGCAAGGCAGAGGACAATATGCAAAAGGTATTGACCAAATTAGAAAATGAGGATAACAGAAATGCAAAGTTCCGAACAGTAATTGCATTGATTATAAAGGGAAAAGAAACTCTTTTTGAAGGAGAATGTTCAGGGAAGATTACAAAAACTAAAAGTGGGGCAGAAGGTTTTGGTTACGATCCAATTTTCACTCCTGAAGGAAATGAAATTACTTTTGCTGAAATGTCAAAACAAGAAAAAGGAGCAATAAGCCACAGAGGAAAAGCGGTGAGAGAGTTAGTTGGATTTTTGCACCGCTAACCAATCTACTAAAACAAACTTAAAAAATTATTTTGATTTTCAGAGAAGAGAATTATTTTTTAAAATAATTAAAATTCCCTAACCGCTCGCACCCAACCTACATCAAACTTGGATCTCATATTTGGTTCGCCTTGTCCGTAAATATCAAAATAATAGGCGTCTGTTGTACTCCAATTGGTAGAAGACCAATATTTGGCACCATAAACAAGTACAGAGCCTCCATTAGATAAAGCTGTAGCGTCAATAACAACTCTTTGGTTATAAATTTGTTGTAGCTCATCTATAGATGGTAAGAACCAATCATTAAATCCTTGATTATTACTATTTACACACTCTATAGCAGCACCATGAGTGACCCCTGCAGCAATCATATTACCTGTATTCTCTTGACCATAACCAATATATCCAAGATTCCCACTTGTAACATTAAAACAACAGCTTCCCCACTGAGACTGTGGTAAGTCATTTATATCACATACCTATCCGTGTTGACCTTGAGAACCATTTTTCAAATAAAAAACAACTCCTCCATTATGAAAGTCTCCTACACTTACGCTTAAATATTGACAAGAGCCATCATCTATATTAGCTAAGGGATTATAGTTAGTTGCATCAATATCTATACAACCATAAACATCTACTTGTGGAACATAAGGAGGACAATTAGTACTGAAATAATGATTAGGGTCCATCCAAGTACCCCAATTATCTGTATTGACTCCATTTTTAACATTTATACAAGTAAGATCTGGATTACCAAAACATATCAGTTCATCCCCATTACCCTGTACTCCAGAAAATGCTATATCACTAATATTACTTAAATCTAGGCTTTTTAGTTGATTTTCTGCACAATCTAAGTTCCTCAAATTTGTAGCGTTAATTAGATTAATAAATTGCAAACCATTCCCACTGCACCGCAAACTAGTTAAAGCTGTAAAATCTTCTATTCCTGTTAGGTCAGTAATAAAATCAGCACTACTGTTGAGTGGGTTTCTTTTTATATTCTTTCAGAAATATTAACTGCCTTATGAATTAAGGCAACTTTCTTATATTTAGTTTCATTAATCTCAAAGTACTCATACATTCTTCGTAATGAAGAACCAATACCATCAATACTCATATTAGACTTTTCAGCAATCTCTTTATTGAGTACCATTGGGTTGTCTAATAATAGTAAAAGAACTTTCCAATCTGTTTCATTTAATTCTCTACTTAAATAATTGTCTATTTTTTGCTTAGACAATTCAAATTTATTGGAATCGAGAATAGTACCAAGCTTGTTTTCTTTAAGAAATTTAATCTCCTCTAACAAAGCATCTCTATTTCTATTACTTTTTTTATTATTTAATACAATAAAGTAAATTAAAAAGAGTATTAAAACTATTGAGATAAAAATTATAAAAGCTATTTTCTTAATTTGATTTAATTTAAGAATGTTTTTCTCTTTCTCATTTTCTAGTTGAGATTCAAACAATATTTTTTCGTATTCATTTTTTACATTTTCTCTAGCTATTGAATAACTGTCAATATTCTTTTGAATACTATCATTGTATAAATTATAAAG
>CAJQHO010000056.1 GCA_905478185.1 uncultured Flavobacteriales bacterium
CTCAACTAATGAAGAAGCAAATTCATTTGCAAAATCTTGCGTTCTACTAAATAAATGAGGTTGAAAAACAACCGTCAAATCTCTTTGAGGAAACAATTGTTTTGCTGCACCAATAGTTGAGGCCAATGATTTAATTTTGCTAGACATTTATCCTGCAAGAGAAAAACCAATTACGGGAGTTGATTCCCAAATGTTATTGGATTTATGTACTAACCCGATAAAAGAGATTTGTAGCAAAGAAGAACTATTGGCTGTACTTCAAAACAAAGAGTTAGATGTTTTGTTAACGCTTGGAGCTGGTGATATAGGAACATTAGTTGAACCGATAAAACACCTTCTTAACTAATGAGAAAAGTGTTTTTAATATTAAAATGGGCTAGTGTATTGGCATTATTTATTGTAGTGCTGTCATTCACTAATTCCAGGCAGGAGCAACAATTTGTTTCTTTGGATAAGATTAGTGTTTTAGTATCAGAAGATAATTTTGTAAATGAAAAAATTGTAATGAGTTATTTGGATGAAAATAAAGTGAGTTTTGATAGCACTCTTCTGAGTAATTTTAAGGCTGAAGAGCTGGAAGTATTGTTAGAGAAACACCCTTCAATAGAAAAGGTAGAAGTTTTTGTAAATCAAAAAGGTAATGTAGCTATCACTGTTGAGCAGAAAAAAGCAGTTGTAAGAATCAAGAGTATTTATGATGATTACTATTTAGATGAGTTCGGGAAACGAATGAAATTATCATCAACTTATACGCCAAACTTATTGGTCGTAACAGGTGAAGTTAGAGTGAGTAATCATCAAGAAATTTTTGATTTTGTTTCTCTAATTAATAAAAGTGAATTTTGGAAAGCACAAATTACTCAGTTGCATTTTATGGGTAATGAAGTAATAATGTCTCCTAGAGTTGGTGATCAAAAGATACGCTTTGGTTGTTTGGTAGATGTAAAAGAAAAATTAAATAATCTGTATGAGTTTTATAAACAAGCTATGCCTGTAAAAGGTTGGCAAGCTTATAGCGATATTAATTTAAAGTTTAAAAATCAAGTTGTTTGTACTAAAAAATAAATGATGGAAGAGAATATACAAGAATTGCAAACAGGAGCTTATATGGTTGGGCTCGATATTGGAACTACTAAAATATCAGTAATGATTGGTAGAAAAAATCAATATGGAAAATTAGAAATCTTAGGAACAGGGAGAGCCGTTTCTAATGGAGTTGCAAGAGGAATTGTTTCTAATATTGACAAAACTGTAGAATCTATTAGAGAAGCAGTTGAGGAAGCAAAACAAAAATCAGAATTAGAAATTGATGATGTTTTTGTTGGTATTGCTGGGCAACATATCAAAAGCTTACAACACAGGGGTGAAATTGTAAGAGACAATATTGATATAGAGATTGATAAAGCAGATATTGATAAGTTAAAGTCCAATATGTTTAAGTTAATTACTATTCCTGGGGAGGAGGTAATTCATGTAATTCCTCAAGAATATACAGTTGATGGTGAGGATGGAATACAAGACCCAAAAGGAATGGCTGGCGTAAAGCTAGAAGCTAATTTTCATGTGATAACTGCACAAGTAGGGGCAGTAAGAAATATCATGAGATGTGTTGAAAAGGCAGGGCTTACACCTAGAGAATTAATTTTAGAACCATTTGCATCAGCAGTTGCTACTTTGGATGAAGATGAATTAAGAGAAGGAGTTGCATTGGTAGATATTGGAGGTGGAACAACTGATGTAGCTATCTTCTTAGATAATATAATAAGGCATACAGCAGTGATCCCTTTTGGAGGAAATATTATTACTAAAGATATAAAAGGAGGATTGGAGATTTTAGAGAAACAAGCTGAACTTTTAAAAGTAAAATTTGGATCTGCAATGTATACTGAGGATCAGGAAAATGTAATGGTTTCTATTCCCGGATTGAGAGGTAGACCTCCAAAGGAAATTGCAGTAAAAACATTATCAGAAATTATTGGTGCTAGGTATAAAGAGATTATTGATTTAGTATATCATCAGATTAAAATATCAGGATATGAACATAAATTAATGACAGGTATTGTATTAACTGGAGGTGGTTCTCAAATCAGAAATTTAAAACAATTGGTAGCTTTTGTAACAGGTAAAGAAACAAGAATAGGCTTGCCTAATGAACACTTAGGAGCTGAGTCAGTGGATAAAGTTGTTAGCCCAATGTATTCAACTGGAGTTGGGCTAGTGCTTAAAGGATTTGAATATGCTGAGCAACATCCTGACAAAATAAGTATGCCAAAGCCAAAAAAAGAAAAGGATACTGTTGTTGATCAGGAACCTGAAGAAATACCAAGTGAACTATCTATTGTTGATAGAATAACACAGATATTCACTGATGATGTAAAAAAAACTAAATAATAATATTAATAAATTCAAAAAATAAAATTATGAGCGCAATTGACTTAGGAATGGATTTCCAAATGCCAAAAAACCAATCATCACAAATAAAAGTGATGGGAATAGGTGGTGGTGGAAGTAATGCTGTAAACTATATGTTTGAGCATGGGATTAATGGAGTAGATTTTGTAATTTGTAATACAGATTCACAAGCATTGGAAGCAAGTCCTGTACCTATTAAAATACAGCTTGGAGCTTCTCTTACTGAGGGCCTGGGTGCTGGAGCTAATCCTGAAGTTGGAAGAAAAGCAGCAGAGGAAAGTGCTGATAGAATTACTGAGCTTTTGGATGCAAATACTAAGATGTTATTTTTAACTGCAGGTATGGGAGGTGGTACTGGAACTGGTGCAGCTCCTGTAATTGCTGAAATTGCAAGGGAAAAAGGGATCCTTACTGTTGGTGTAGTTACTATTCCTTTTTCTACTGAGGGTGGTTTTAGAAAAAAGTATGCTGATGATGGTATTGCAGAGCTCAAAAAGTATGTAGATACACTTTTAGTAATTAATAATGAAAAACTAATTGAGGTGTATGGTGATTTAACTTTTACTCAAGCATTTGGTAAAGCTAATGAAGTTTTGAATACAGCTACTAAGGGAATTGCTGAGGTGATTTCACAGCACTTAATGGTTAATATTGACCTTAATGATGCAAGAAGAGTTTTAGAAAATAGCGGAACGGCTGTAATGGGACAAGCTGAAGCTGAAGGTGAAAATAGAGCTATTGAAGCTGTAAAAGAAGCATTGGATTCTCCACTGTTAAATGATAACGATATTACTGGCGCTCAGCAAGTATTGTTAAAAATTGTAACTGGTGCAGGTGATGATGAAATAAAAATGTCAGAGTTGGCTAATATTAAAAATGCAATACAAAAAGCTGCAGGTACAAATGTTAATATTATTGAGGGTATTGGAATTGATGCTGATTTAGGATCTAAAGTAAGTGTTACCGTTATTGCTACTGGATTTGAAGAAAGAAGAAAGCCAAAAGGGGAAAGAAAAGTTACCTTAGGAGAAGATTGCCTTGATAGTATTACCTCAGAAGAAAATGAAGGTGTTTCTGAGCCTACTGCTAATGTACAACAAACATTGTCTCTTGAAGATGAAATTGATTTTTCAATTCCTACTATTGATGAGCCTATAGCTGAAGTTGTTCCTTCTTTAGTAAATGATTTAATTGAGCCAGTTGTTGAGTCACATAATACACCAGAAAAAATTGTTTTTGACTTAGGAAATGAATTTGAAACTAATGAAGTTGATGTGCTTACTGAAACTGAGGTAGATGAAAGTCCTGATGAAGTAATTGCTTCAATTATGTTAGATGAAAAAACTCAAGAGGTACAACAAACTGTGGTACTGGATTTAGATATTGAGGGAGATGTGATAGAGGAGCCAACCCTTAATTCAACTGAAACTGCTCCTGTAAATACTGAGGTGATGAAAGTAGAGGCAAGAGAAAGAGAAAACAGGCTAAGATCTATTTCAATGCAATTGCGTACTCCTTCAGGATTAACTTCTTTGGAAGATGTTCCTGCTTACAAGCGCAATAACATTGAGTTGGAAGAACCTACTCATTCATCAGAAAGTGAAGTGTCTACTTATACTTTAACTAATGGAAATAATAATACTACAGAATTAAAACAAAATAATTCTTTTTTGCACGATAATGTAGATTAACGATATGTAATTTGACTGTTGTTTTTTATTAAAAAGCTCTACTATCGGTAGGGCTTTTTAATTTACTATGCATAGCATAATACTTTATTTTCAATGTCTTAGCTTTGTCGTCTTACTAATCAATATATGTTGAATTATGAAGAAACTAATTTTACTTTTAATCGCACTAACTACTTTCATGAATGTAAGTTATGCTTCTTTTCCAATTGCTGATACTTTGAAAGTAAAACATGAGACTGTACAAACAGAAGAAATTAAACAGTATCACCAATCTTTATTGAAAATGGGTATTGATTTAAATACATGCAAATGTGAGAGTTGTAGAAAGGGAAGATCACCATTAGTTCGTAACTCTAAAGGAAAATTTGTAAAAGTTGATAAGAAAACTTCAAATAGCAATGTTAGTGCTATGTATCTCTTGGCTGGTTTGATATTACTAGGTGTTATTATTTGGGTCTTTATTGGTGTTACTCGTGCATATAATTGTCTTGATAATAGATCTGATTGTCCTCAATCATCAGGAGAAAAACCTAAGAGTGGAGCTCCTACTGGATTATTATGGGCATCTCTTCTTATAGTAATTAGTGCTGGAATTGCTATTAAAGCGCGTATTACACAGCTTAAAAACAGGAAAAATAAGTCTTAATAATAAATATGAAAAAACTAATCTTACTTCTAATTGCGCTAACTACATTTATATATGTGAGCTATGCTTCTTTTCCAATTTCAGATACTTTGGAAGTACAACAAGATATTATGCAAACAGAAGAGATAAAACAATACCATTATAGTTTGCAAAAAATGGGAGTTGATTTAAATTCTTGCAAATGTGTAAGTTGCAGGGGTGGCATTGCTCCTTTGGTAAGCAAACCAAAACCTTTACCAATCAAAACTAAGAATGTTAAGGAAGTTGAAGTTATTACGGAAGTTGAAAAAGGAGAGTCTAATGGAAATTGGTATGCTTTCCTTTCTATTTCATCTGCTTTAGGCGCTATTATATTTGCTTTTTTAACTATAGGGAGCGCTTTGATGCATAATGCAAAGTATTTGTCTGTTATTACTTTTCTATTGTTAACACTATTGTCTATTGGAGGTACTTTTTTTTCTGCTTTAAAGGCAAAAAAGAGTGGAGCTAGTTGGAGTAAGGCACTTTTAGGTGTTGGGATAGTAGTCTTGTTAGCATCATTTTTTTTAATCGGAATGTAGAATGAAGGCGCTACTTTTCATATTTCTATTAATGCCATTTGTGTGTAAATCACAAGATCAAAATGTAATGAGAACTGAAGATGTTTTAATAAATGTTGTGCTTGAAAATACAGCAAACTATTTTGAAAATAAAAACAAAAAAGACATCAAACCTATAGAAATCAAACCTCATAAAAAAGACTCAGTAAACTGGCAGAAATCCTCACTTAACAAATGGCAAATTATTGAGCCAAAAGATTCAGTAAAAATAATTAATCATGACTAAAAAACTACTCTTACTTTTCATCACACTAACTACATTTATGAATGTGAGTTATTCTTCTTTTCCTGTTACTGAAACTCAGCAAATAGAAATTGTAGAAAATACTAATGTAGAGTTACCGACTTATAAAAGCGAGACTTCATTGTGGGCTATTTTATCTATAAGTTGTGCATTGCTTAGTTTTGGACTAGTACAAAACCCATTGGCTGCAACTATAATTGCATTGTTAGGTATTGTATTTGGAGCAATTGGCTTTAATAAAAAATTAAAAGGCTTAGCTATTACTGGCTTTGTATTGTCTTTGATTATTTTCTTAGTATCAGCTTTTATAACGTTTGTCTTATTATTATTTAGAGAAGATCCTACAAAATTAGGTGATTAAATTATGAAAAGAATACTACTACTTTTAATAACGCTAACTACATTTATGAATGTGAGTTATGCTTCTTTTCCAATTACTGAAAATAATACTTGTGAGGTATTATCTGCTACAAACATTGAAGAACCTGATGATGAAGATGATGGGCATTCATATTGGGGAATTCTTGGAGGAGTTCTTTTTTTTGGAACTATATATTTGTTAGTAAGATTATTTTGGAAATCATTAGATCATAAATCATTTAATGACCCTTGGTATAGAGCAAAATTCATTAAATTCTTTTCAGGGTTAATACTGATTTTTCTTTGGCCTTTAGGGTTGCTATATTTGCTTTACTTGTTATATAAAGAAGGAAGAGATTCTTCTAATAGATGGTATAAAGGTCTAGCTTTAGTTGGAACTATCGTATGGCTGATAGGTTTTGCTTTTTTTCTTGCATTTGCCTTAACTTTTGGCACAGGATTTAGCGGTGGATAAAAAAATATGAAAAAACTAATACTACTTTTAATAACGCTAACTACATTCATGAATGTGAGTTATGCTTCTTTTCCTGTTATTGATACTTTGGAAATAAAACAAGATACTCTACAGACAGAAGAAATCAAGAAATACCACTCTAGTCTTATAAAAATGGGAGTTGATTTGAGTTCTTGCAAATGTGTGAGTTGCAGCAATGGTATAGCTCCATTAACAAATACCAGAGAAGTAAATAAACCACCAAATCAATCTCAAAGAATATGGCTGCCAATAATAATAGTAATGGCCATTTTAGCAATCATGGTTGTAATTTTGCTTTTTAGATTGACTGATAATTTCGATAAATCTGGAGGGATCGGAGTTGGATAAAAAATCCCCGCCAAATTGGCAGGGATTTTAAATTATTTATCGCATTGCGGTTACATCATTCCTGGCATACCGCCACCACCCATAGGAGGCATAGCTGGAGTATCTTCTTTTATTTCAGCAATAACACATTCAGTAGTCAATAGCATTCCTGCAACTGAGGCTGCATTTTCAAGAGCTACTCTTACCACCTTAGCAGGATCAATAACACCAGCTTTGTAAAGGTTTTCATATGCTTCAGTTTTGGCATTAAAACCAAAATCACCTTTTCCATCACGCACCTTAGCAACAATCACACTTCCTTCCAATCCTGCATTTTCAACTATTTGTCTCAATGGTTCTTCAGCAGCTCTGGTAATGATATTGATTCCTGTTTGTTCGTCATCATTATCTCCTTTTAGTTTTGCTAACTTATCAGTTGCACGCACAATAGCAACACCACCTCCAGGAACAATTCCTTCTTCAACAGCAGCTCTTGTAGCAGCCAATGCATCATCAACTCTGTCTTTCTTTTCCTTCATCTCTACTTCAGTAGGAGCGCCAACATATAACACGGCAACACCACCTGCTAGTTTTGCTAATCTCTCCTGTAGTTTCTCCTTGTCGTAATCGGAACTAGTACTTTCAATTTGCGCTTTAATTTGATTTACTCTAGCTTTAATAGTGTTAGAATCTCCAGCACCATATACAAGAGTTGTATTGTCCTTGTCAATTGTAATTTTTTCAGCAGAACCCAACATTTCCAAAGTAGTGCTTTCCAATTTAAAACCTCTTTCTTCCGAAACTACTGTTCCGTTCGTAAGGATAGCAATATCTTCTAGCATTGCTTTTCTTCTATCTCCAAAGCCAGGGGCTTTTACTGCTGATACTTTTAGTGCGCCTCTTATCTTATTTACAACTAAAGTAGATAGTGCTTCACCATCAACATCTTCAGCAATAATGACCAATGGCCTTCCTGCTTTTGCAGTTTGTTCTAGTATTGGTAAAAGGTCTTTCATTGCTGAAATCTTTTTGTCATAAATAAGGATAAATGGATTTTCCATATTTGCCTCCATCTTGTCAGCATCAGTAATAAAATAAGGGGATAAATATCCTCTATCAAACTGCATTCCCTCTACAACCTCAACATGCGTTTCAGTTCCTTTTGCTTCTTCAACAGTAATTACTCCTTCTGTTTTTACTTTCTTCATTGCCTCAGCAATTAGCGAGCCAATTACATTGTCATTATTAGCTGAGATACTTGCTATTTGTTCTATCTTTTCATAAGAGTTCCCAACTTTTTTAGCTTGTGATTTAATGTCTTCAATCAGCACTTTTACGGCCTTGTCAATTCCTCTTTTTACATCCATAGGATTTGCTCCTGCAGCTACATTTTTAAGCCCTGAAGTAATTATAGCTTGTGCCAATACGGTTGCAGTTGTTGTTCCATCTCCTGCTAAGTCATTTGTGTTACTTGCTACTTCTTTCACCATCTGAGCTCCCATGTTTTCTATTGCATCTTCTAATTCAACTTCTTTTGCAACTGTCACTCCATCTTTAGTTATTGTAGGTCCTCCAAAACTTTTTCCAATAACTACATTTCTTCCCTTTGGTCCTAAAGTTACTTTTACTGCATTCGCTAAGGCGTCTACTCCTCTTTTTAATGCATCTCTTGATTCTATATCAAATGTGATTTCTTTTGCCATGTTATATTATTTTATGATTGCTAAAATGTCCGACTCTCTCATTATAAGATAATCTTCTCCCTCATGTTGTAGTTCAGTTCCTGCATATTTTCCGTAAAGGATATTGTCCCCAACTTTTACAGTTATAGGGTTATCCTTTGTTCCTTTTCCGCAAGCAATTACGCTGCCTTTTTGTGGTTTTTCTTGTGCAGTATCAGGAATTATTATTCCGCTTGCAGTTGTAGTTTCTGCTTCTGCTTGCTTAATTATTACTCTATCAGCAAGAGGAGTGATGTTTATTTTTGACATATTTATAAAAATTTAATTTGTTAATTCTGATGATATACTATTGCATAAAGTATGCCAAAGCAATATCAGTCCAAAATAACTGAAATTATGTCAGATAAACTTATAAAACAGGAAAATGTGTTGTTTGCTTACTCAGCAGTAGGTGCAGCAGGTAAGTTAGGGATTACTGCATCATCAATCATGTCTTGAGCTTTTATTTCAGTTGATTCTACAGTAGTGTTTCTTGGAATTGCAAAGTTTGATGCTAATGATAAAACAATTAATGCAGTTGCTAAAAACCAAGTTGCTTTTTCTAAAAAGTCAGTAGTCTTTTTTGCTCCCATTATTTGGTTTCCTGCTCCACCACCAAATGATGAAGATAACCCTCCTCCTTTAGGATTTTGAACTAAAACAACTAATACTAATAAGATTGAAGTGATGATGATTAGGATTGCAAAAATTGTGTACATTTTATTTTTTATTTAATTTATTTATCAATTTAATTTGGTCTGCAAAGAAACTACTTTTTTCCGGATATTTCAAAATTAATTTTTCATAAGCTAAAATAGCTTTACCATAATGCTCTTGCTCTAGGTAAACCTTTGCTAATGTTGGGGTAACTAGTTCATTATTTTCTATCAGACTTTCTTTTGCAGCATCTGTTGCTTTAAAAAATGCTTCTTTTTTTGGTCTGCTTATTTTTACTTCTTTTTCTAAAAAATCATCAACCAAGTTAGTTGCTTTAGGTTGTTCTTCTCTTTCAACTTTCTTAACTTTTGTTAAAGCTAGCCATTCCGAAAATGAGTGATTCTCACTTTGATCAAACTCCAAAGGCTTTCCAATTTCTAATTGCTCTTTAGCTGTTTCTAGTTTTTCTTCCTTACTAATTATCGCTTCAGCTTTTGTTATATTGTTTAAAGTAATTAAGCTAAAAAGTTTCTGTCTGTCCAAGGAATAAGCAGCCGCTTTTTTAAGTTGTCGGTTGTATCTGATGCTGTCAGTATTCAATAATCCTTTGGTAAGCAATAGTTGTGCGCTACTAAAATAGGGGTGTTTTATTAGTAAAGAATCTAATTTACTGACATCAGCATTCGTTATTTCTTGCGGATTATTAATTAATGATATGATTTTTTCGTTTACCAATTTACAAAGGCTTTATTAAATACATCTTCAATTAATTCTTTACTTATTTCTTCAATAAGTCCGTCCTCAACATCAACTATATTTTCTGAACTTGCATAATCTCTATATCTACTAAAAGTAGTTTCAAAGTTTTGTTTATCATCAAAACTATTGTTGTATTTTATTTTTATTGCAATAGTTAATCTGTTTTGACTAGCAGTTTCATTTGCCTTTATTGCCATTGGTTTTATCTGATATTTTGTAATATATCCGCTAAAAGATAAATCACCTTCATTCTCAGTTATTTCTAAGTTGGTTTGTCCAGTAAAAGCATCAATTAAGCCCTCAGTAATTACTTGGCTTAATGAGGGTTGAACTATTGCTGCCTTATTGCTTATATATTGCACAGAGATAGTTTTTGCTTCAGTAGGGATTGATGCTCCAGTAAAAGAATAAACTCCACAAGAAACAACTAGGATGCTAAGTGATATTAGGCTTAAAAATAGCTTCATTACAATCCGAACTCTTTTAATTTACGGTAAAGAGTTCGCTCAGATATTCCTAGCTCAGCAGCTGCATCTTTCCTTTTTCCTTTATGTTTTAATAATGATTTTTCCACCAATCTTTTTTCTTGCTCAAATAATGATAATGATTCCTCAACTTCAATTGTTTTCGGTTCGTTCTGCTGATTTAAAACAAAATTATTCTCATCATTTTCGTTAAAAATTCTAGGATTAACTGATTGCATAATTTCAGTGTTTCCTTCTTTTTGCATCAGGTCAAAAGTAATCTTTTTAAGTTCAGATAAGTCTCTTTTCATGTCAAAAAGCACTTTGTAAAGTATTTCCCTCTCTGATAAGTCTGATTTATTTTTATCCTCAAACTTAACTAAACCACTAGTAGAAATGTTAGGTAATTGCTCTTGTAATCTGCTAGAAGTTATCATTCTTTCTTCTTCCATTACTGATAGTTGTGCTACAAAATTCATCAATTGCCTGATGTTTCCTGGCCAATTGTAGTTTTTAAGAATCTCAACCGCATCATCAGTTAGTTTGACTGGAGGGGTGTTATATTGATCTGCAAAATCAGCCGCAAACTTCCTAAAAAGTAGGTGAATATCATTCCCTCTATCTCTTAATGGCGGGAGATTAATGCTGATTGTGTTTAATCTGTAAAATAGATCCTCTCTAAATTTTCCTTCCTTTACAGCTTGAGGTAAATTTACATTTGTAGCGGCAATAATTCTCACATCAGTTGTGTATGCTTTAGATGAACCTACTTTTAGGATTTCTCCATTTTCAAGTACTCTTAATAATCTTGCTTGAGATGCCATTGGTAATTCTCCTACTTCATCAAGGAAAATAGTCCCTCCATCAGCAGCTTCAAAGTATCCTTTTCGGCTGTCATGTGCACCTGTAAACGATCCCTTTTCATGTCCAAATAGTTCAGAATCTATTGTTCCTTCAGGTATTGCCCCACAATTTACAGCAATATAAGGGTTGTGTTTTCTTTTACTATTTTGATGAATAATTTTTGGAATATTTTCTTTTCCTGTTCCACTTTCACCAACAACTAATATTGATATGTCAGTAGGAGCAACTTGTAAGGCTACATCAATTGCTCTTTCTAGTTTGCTATCGTTTCCAATTATGCCAAATCTTTGTTTTGCTTGTTGTGAATTCATAATACAGTGCCTTTTAAAGTTGCAGAAGTACAATCATCAATTTTTACCATGATATAATCTCCTAATTTATGGGTTCCTTTTTCAAAAATAACTGAAGCATTATGTGTTGTTCTTCCGTACAAATGATTATTTGATTTTTTTGAAAACCCTTCAACTAAAACCTCATAAGTTTTTCCAACTTTGGCTTTCATGTTTTTTAAAGAATGCTGTTGTTGTTTTTCAATAATCTCAGCAAGTCTTCTTTGTTTTTCCTTAGGCGTAACATCATCTTCAAATCTTGCAGCTGGAGTGTTTGGCCTTACTGAATATTTGTACATGTATCCAAAAGCATATTCCACATAATCCATTAATGATAAGGTTTCTTGATGGTCTTCCTTAGTTTCTGTGCAAAATCCTGAAATCATATCCATTGATATTGTGCAGTCAGGAATTCTTTGTTTTATATTATCAATTAAAGTAATGTATTTTGCTCTGTCATATCCTCTTTTCATTACTTCTAATAGTCGGCTACTCCCTGATTGTACTGGTAAATGAATATAGTTGCAAATATTGTTATGTTTTGCCATAACATCAATTACATCTATTCCCATATCTTGAGGGTTTGATGTAGAAAATCTTATTCTTAATAGTGGATTTACTTTTGCAACTCTATCTAATAAGTTAGAAAATTTGATGCAATTCTCTTGATTTTCATTAGTTGCTTTTTTAAAGTCTTTTTTGGCTCCACCACCATACCAAAGGTAAGAGTCAACATTTTGCCCTAATAGTGTTATTTCTCGGTATCCATCATTAAATAAGTCATTACATTCCTTTAAAATGCTTTCAGGATCTCTACTTCTTTCCCTTCCTCTTGTAAATGGCACTACACAAAAAGTGCACATATTATCACATCCTCTAGTGATAGAAACAAATGCTGTAACTCCATTCCCTCCAAGTCTTACTGGGTTGATGTCAGCATATGTTTCTTCAAGAGATAAAATAACATTAATTGCTTTTTTTCCATCTTCCACTTCTTTTATTAGGTTTGGTAAGTCTCTGTAAGCATCAGGCCCTACAACAATATCTACTAATTTTTCTTCTTCTAAAAATTTAGATTTTAATCTTTCGGCCATGCATCCCAATACCCCAACTAGCATTTTTGAGTTTTTATCTCTTTTTATTGAATTGTAGAATTCTAATCTTTTTCTTACAGTTTGTTCTGCTTTTTCACGAACCGAGCAAGTATTTACAAAAACTATATCAGCCTCTGTGATGTCTTGTGTAGTTGAAAATCCTTCTTTTGTTAAAATTGATGCAACTATCTCACTGTCCGAAAAATTCATCTGACAACCATAGCTTTCAAGGTACATCTTTTTTGTTGATTTATCAGATGTAGGAATGCTTAAAGCATCTCCTTGTTTACTTTCATCAATTTCTTTTTCTAATAATTTTTCTAGGTTCATTTTTTACTTATAATTAATTGCAAAAATAGTAAAAATATGACAATGTGTCAGTATATCATTTTACTTATATTATAAATAATATAATGGAAACTGACACCATTTTTTGTTTTTTTTATGTCAAAAAAGTTTTTTTAATTTGCACTAAATTTCTAAAAAAAAAATATGGCAAAGAACTTAGTGATTGTAGAATCACCAGCAAAAAAGAAAATCATTCAAGGATTTTTAGGTAAGGATTTTGTAGTGGAATCCAGTATTGGACATATTAGAGATTTACCTAAAAAAGGAGGTATGTCTATTGATATAGAGAATGGTTTTGAGCCTAATTATGTAATATCAGAAGATAAAACTAAGGTAGTAAAGCATCTACGAAGTGTTGCAAAAAAAGCTGAAACTGTTTGGCTTGCTACTGATGAGGATCGTGAGGGAGAGGCTATTGCATGGCACCTTACTGAGGCACTTAAGCTAGATGCAAGCTCTACTAAAAGAATTGTTTTTCATGAAATTACTAAAAAAGCAATTACGCATGCAGTTGAAAATCCTAGGTTATTAGACACTAATTTAGTAAATGCACAACAGGCTAGGCGTGTACTTGATAGATTAGTTGGTTTTGAATTATCTCCTGTACTTTGGAGAAAAGTAAAACAAGGACTTTCTGCAGGGCGTGTACAATCAGTTGCTGTTCGTTTAATAGTAGAAAGGGAAAATGAGATTACTAACTATACGGCTGTATCATCTTATAAAGTTGTTGCTTTTTTCTTAAATATGGATGGTAAAGTTGTAAAAGCTGAATTGCCTCAAAGATTTAAGAATAATGAAGATGCTTATTCATTTATGGAGAAATGTAAAGATGCTAATTTTTCAGTTGAATCTTTAGAAGAAAAGCCAGCTAAAAAATCACCTACTGCACCATTTACTACTTCCACTTTACAGCAAGAAGCATCCAGGAAACTAGGCTTTTCAGTTTCACAAACAATGATGGTTGCTCAGAAATTATATGAAGCTGGTAAAATTACATATATGAGAACTGATAGCGTAAATTTATCTAATGATGCACTTGATGCTGCTGAAAAAGCAATTAGTTCGATTTATGGTCATGAATATGCAAAAAGAAGAGCTTATACAGGGAAATCAAAAGGAGCGCAAGAGGCGCATGAGGCAATTCGCCCTTCTTACATGGAGCAAAAAACTGTTGATGAAGATAGCTCACATCAAAGACTTTATGATTTGATTTGGAAAAGAACAATTTCTTCTCAGATGGCAGATGCTCAATTTGACAGAACTACTGTAAAAATTAAAATATCAAATACTTCTGAGCAATTTGTTGCTAAAGGTGAGGTAATTACTTTTGAAGGATTTATGAAGGTTTATCTGGAAGGAAAAGATGATGATAATGAAGAGCAAAAAGGAATGTTGCCTAAATTATTAGTTGGTGAAGCTTTAGGGCTTTCTGAAGCTGTTGCTTCTGAGCAATTCTCTCGCCCTCCTGCCAGGTATGCTGAGGCAAGTTTGGTAAAGAAAATGGAAGAATTAGGAATTGGAAGGCCATCAACTTATGCCGCTACAATTACTACTATTCAAAAGAGAGGATATATTGAAAAAGAAAGCCGTGATGGTATGGATAGAATTTCTCAAATGATAGAGCTGAAAGATGGAAATCTTAAAGCATTTGAAAAAACCTCAATTACTGGAGCTGAGAATAAAAAACTATTTCCAACAGATGTAGGTATTGTTGTTACTGATTTTTTAGTTGAACATTTTTCTGATGTAATGGAGTATACTTTTACGGCATCAGTAGAAACTGAATTTGATGAAATTGCGGAAGGGAAAAAGGTTTGGAATGAAATGATTGCTTCTTTCTATGGAGGATTTAAAGAAAAAGTTGTTGATGTAATTGGAAATGTTGGAAAAGCATCTGGAGAACGAGAGTTAGGTGTTGATCCAGCAAGTGGAAATAAGATTTTTGCAAGAATTGGGCCTTTTGGACCTATGGTTCAATTAGGAGAAAAGCAAGAAGATGAAGAAGCTCCAAAACCAAAATTTGCCTCACTTTTAAAAGGGCAAACAATTCAAACCATTACAATGGATGAGGCTTTGGATTTGTTTAAATTACCTAGAACTGTTGGAGAGTGGGAAGGCAAAGAAGTTGTTGCTTCTGTTGGTAGATTTGGTCCTTATTTGAGGTATGATGGAAAGTTCACATCTATTAAGAAAGATGATGAGGAAGACCCTTTAACAATTGATTTAGAGCGTTCAATTGAATTGATAAAAATTAAGATTCAAGCGGATAAAGACAGATTAATTTCTAATTTTGAAGGCGATCCTTTAATTCAAGTTTTAAATGGAAGATATGGTCCTTTTATTCAGGTGAGTCCTGTAAAAGTTAAAAAGATAAATGTTAAGATACCAAAAGGAACTGAGCCGAAAGATTTATCTAGAGCAGATTGTATTTCTCTTTGGGAAAATCAACCAGCTAAAAAACCTAGAGGTAAAAAGAAAAAATAATGTTAGAACTCAATTCCTATTTTAAAGCTGTAAGCTCAGAGTTGTATGCTGATAAGAACAGATGGGAAACTACTCAAATTGGCAGAGGAATTGACACGCATGTAAATGAAAATTTTCCGAACATTAAATTTGCAGAAATAGCAATTTTTAATGTTCCAGAATATGAAGGATCTAGGAACTCTGCAAGTGATAATGATTGTAAAGTCAGAACTTCTTTTTATTCTTTTCATCATGATAATTTACCAAGAATAGCTGATTTAGGAGTTTTTCAATTATTGCCTACTCGTAAAGATTCCTTCAGTTTAATTCAAAAAGTTTGTAAGGAACTATTGCATCATGGAATTATTCCTGTAATTATTGGTGGAGGGCATGATGTGAGTTATGCTGTTTATAAATCTTACGCATCTTTAGATAAGTTCATTACTTTAACGTCTGTGGATAGTAAATTCGATATTGGTTTAGAGGATGATAATTTAGCCTCTTTCTCTCACTTAGGCAAGATGATTTCCCATAAACCAAGTCATCTTTTTCATTATGTTAATTTAGCTTATCAGTCTTATTTTGTTTCGGGTATTGCTACTGAAATGTTACAATCAATGAATTTTGATGTAAAAAGACTAGGGGAATTAAAAGCTGATTTTTCAGAAGTAGAGCCTATCATGAGAAACACTGATTTTTTAAGTTTTGATATTTCATCAATACAGCATGCTTATGCTGGTGCAAATTTGTATTCTTCTCCTAACGGGTTGAATGGTGAAGAATCTTGTAAAATCATGCGTTATGCTGGAGTAAGCGATAAAATCACTGCTGTTGGTTTATTTGAGTACAATCAAGATTTAGATGCTAATAATCAAACTGCTTATTTGTTAGCTGAAATGATTTGGTATTTTATTGATGGTTACAAAATCAGAAAGAATGAACTAAATCCTAACATGAAAAACTGTGTAAAATACACGGTAGCTTTTGATGATGGTAAGAATGAAATTACTTTTTACAAAAGCAAAAGTAGTGGTAGGTGGTGGATGGGTGTTCCTTTCAAAAAAGAAGGTGTGAAAGAGCTTCAAAATTACTATGTAGCTTCCTCTTATCGTGATTACGAAATAGCTAATCAGGGAGAAGTTCCTGAAAGATGGCTTAAAACCTTAAATAAATTCCTGTAGACAACTCTTTGATTATCAATTTATTTCTTGTTAATTATTGCTGAACAAATAAGATGTGTATCTAGTTTTAGTGCAAAGTGTTAAAAAATGTTTATTTTAGCGCCAAATTTTTTTACAGTAAATTACAATATGAAGAGAATCTTAATTCTAGTTTTAGCTTTTTTGTCGGTAGGAATTGTTTCAGCACAGCAAGTGCCACAGTTCAGCCAGAATATGTTTAATAAACTAGCTAATAATCCAGGTTTTGCTGGTAGTAGAGGTGTAATTGCTACTTCAGTTTTACACAGATCTCAATATATGGGATTTGGAGAAGGAGGGTCTGCTATTTCTACTCAAAATTTTAGTGTTGATGCTGAAATTCCATTCTTAAATGGTGGTGTAGGATTGAATATTGTAAAAGATGAAATTGCTCAATTTAGTAATTTAGGATTGCAAGCTTCTTACGCTTACAGAACAGAGTTAGGAATAGGACAGCTTGGTTTGGGTATGTCAGTAGGCATGTATCAAAGTGGTGTTGATGGGGCAGAGTTTAATCCTGCTCAAAGTGGTGATGTTGCAATTCCTATGAATAGTGTTTCTGGATCTAAATTAGATTTGGGAGCAGGTGCATATTTTAATACTCAGGATGTTTATATTGGTATTTCTTCTGCTCATTTATCACAGCCAGTTGTTGAATGGAGTGATGGAAAACAATATGCATTAAAAAGACATTATTTCTTAATTGCAGGTTATTATTATGAATTGAACCCTGTTCTTTCATTAAACCCATCTATTTATCTTAAGAATGCTCCAGGAGTTTCTCAATTAGATGTTAACGCAAACCTAATATACAATAATAAGATGTGGGGTGGCGTTAGTTATAGGTTAGATGAAGGTTTAATCTTGCTTGCAGGAATGAATATTACTGATGATTTCAGGTTTGGAATTGGTTATGATGTAACTATGGTAAATCCTTTAGGAAACTCATTTGAAGTTATGCTAGGGTATAACTTTAAAATTAAAAGGAATAATACAATCTCTAAATATAAAAACCCGAGATTCTTATAAAAACAGATTTTAACTCACTTAGGTGATAAAATAAAAATGAATATGAAAAAAATAATATTATTAAGTTCAATAGTTGCTCTTTTAAGTGCCTGTGGAGGTTCTGGAAATGGAGAGTTAATTGGAGTGCAAAACAGAGCAATTTGGAATCCTACTGATCCTTATGGAATGGTGTTTATTCCACAAGGAAGTTTTAATATGGGGCCTTCTGATCAAGATGTTCCTTTTGCAAATGTCTCTCAAGCGAAAACAGTTTCTGTTGGTGCTTTTTATATGGATGAGACAGAAATCACAAATAATGAATACCGTCAATTTACATCTTGGGTAAGAGATTCTTTAGCTCATATTATTTTGGGTGAAGCTGGAATTGAAGGTCATTTAATTGAAGAAGATAAGTTTGGTAACTTCATAGATCCTGCAAGAATTAATTGGAGCACAAGAATCAGGTGGGATGATCAAGAAGTTAGAGAAATTCTTGAAGAAGAAATGTATTTGCCAGAGCATGAAAGATTAGATGGTAGAAGAGAATTTGATACTAGAAAATATATATATAAATATCAAGTTTTAGATATCAATGCTGCTGCAGTAAAAAGTAAAAGAGAAGGTGATGCTACAGGTAAAAGAGATAGAAGTGAATTTTTATCTACTGTTGAGTTGAATATTTTCCCTGACACTCTAACTTGGACACATGACTATTCTTATTCATTTAACGACCCTTACACGAAAGGTTATTTCTTTCACCCTGCTTTTGATGATTATCCAGTGGTTGGGGTAAATTGGAAACAAGCAACTGCTTTTTCTAATTGGAGAACTAAAATGATGAATTCATTCTTAAGAAAAATTAAACAACCAACATTGCCAGAATTCAGGCTGCCTACTGAATCAGAATGGGAATATGCATCAAGAGGAGGTTTAGATGCATCTCCTTATCCTTGGGGAGGGCCTTATACTCGTAATATTAAAGGCTGTTTCTTAGCAAACTTTAAACCATTAAGAGGGAACTATGTTGCTGATGGAGGGTTAAAAACAATTAAAACAGCATCTTATAATCCAAATGGATATGGACTTTATGATATGTCAGGAAATGTTTCTGAATGGACTTCAAATGCTTATGATGAGTCTGCTTTCTCTTATTCTCATGATATGAATATGGATCGTCATTATAATGCTGAAGAAGATGATCATGCTGTACTTAAAAGAAAATCAATTAGAGGAGGTTCTTGGAAAGATATTGCATACTTTATACAAAATGGAACAAGAACTTTTGAATACCAAGATACTGCTAAATCTTATGTAGGATTTAGAAATGTAGTTGACTTCTTAGGTAGAGATAAGAAAGATTTTCAATAAAAATACAACAAAAAACAAACAATTTAATAAAACAAAAAAATGGGATTAGGAAATATTACAGATGCGAAATGGTACAAAACAATGATGCCAAAATTATATGGATGGGGAGCTGCACTAGTAATTATTGGTGCATTATTTAAAATTGAACACTTACCTGGGGCATCAATCATGCTTATACTTGGTTTAGGTACTGAAGCAATTATTTTCTTCTTCTCGGCATTTGAAAAACAGCCTGAGGAAACAGATTGGTCATTAGTTTATCCTGAGTTAGCTGGGATGAATGATCCTAATGCACCTAAAAGACCAGCTCAACAATTAGATGATGCCTTAGCGAAAGCTAAAATAGATAATGAGTTAGTGGAAAGCTTAAATGAAGGTTTAAGGTCATTTGGCGAATCTGCAAAGGCTTTAAACGAAACTGTTTCTGCTGCTTCTGGTATCTCAGAATATAATTCTCAAATTCAGGAAGGAGTTCAAAATATGAATGCTTTAAATTCATTATACGAGTTACAGTTACAAACTTCTAATCAACAAATGGAAGCAACTACTTTATTCTTGCAAAACTTACAATCTTCTGTTGAGGATTCTAAGAAATTCCAAGAGCAAGTTAGTAGCTTAGCTGAAAACTTAGAACAACTGAATAAAGTGTATGGAAATATGCTTACTGCTATGAATCCAAATAAATAATCATCAATAATTATTAATTAATAAATAAAATTATATGGCTGCAGGAAAACTGTCCCCAAGACAGAAGATGATTAATATGATGTATTTAGTGCTTACCGCACTACTTGCATTAAATGTATCTAAAGAGGTTTTAAATTCATTTTTTGAAGTAAATTTAGGTATTGAAAGATCTACAACCAACTTTAATGCTAAGAATGGAGATACTTATGCCGCTTTTGATGCTGCTGCTGAATTAAATAAAGTTAAAGCAGGTGCTTTTAGGGATCAAGCGTATGAAGTAAAAGCTAATGCTGATGAACTTGTTGAGTTTATCCAAGAGATGAAGTATAATTTAGTTTTAGCAGCTGACAAAGAAGTATACTTGGGTTCTCAATTGGAATTAAAAGATGAGGATGGAAATCTTTTAGAAGATAAAGCTATAACTACTCCTTGGAATGAGTTGTCTGATGCTGAAAAGAAAATGACAATTGGTAATTTATCTGTTAAGGATGATAGACATGCTTCAGGAGATTTGTTTTATAGTGCAAAAAGAAAAAAAAATATTGCAACAGATTTAAAGAATGATTTGATTTCTTATAAAAATTCACTTCTTTCTATTTCTGAAGGAAACGAATCTCTTATTACATCAATTAATGAGACTTGTAATTATGATGATAAGAAAGTAAAAGGGAAAAAACAGTTATGGGAAGAATATAACTTTTATGATATGCCTTCAGTTGGAGCGTTAACATTGCTTTCAAAAATGCAATCTGATGTAAGAAATACTGAGGCTGATATCATTACTATGTTAAGAGAAAATATTGATGCGACTTCATTAAAATTTACTACTGCTGAGGGGATTCAGATACCACAATCTAATTTTGTGTTAAGAGGAGATTCTTTTAGAGCTCAAATTTTTATTTCTGCTAAAGATACTACTCAAGATCCAATGATTTATGTTGGCGAGTATGATAGTTTAGGAAATGGGAATTACCAAATGAAAGGAACTGAAGGTGTAGATTATAATTCAGTAAAAGTTGTAAATGGAAAAGGTATTTTCTCAGAGAGAGCTAGCTCTGAAGGCATGAAAAAGTGGGGAGGTTTAATTGCTATGAAAACTGCTAATGGTACTAAAATGTATCCATTCAATGGGGAGTATTTAGTTGCTGCTAAAACTGCTGTTGTTTCTCCAACAAATATGAATATACTTTATCTTGAGGTTGATAATCCATTAAAAATATCAGTTCCTGGATATACTGCAGGAGAGATTTCTGCTGTAATTAGTAATGGTAAAGTTTCTGCTACTAAACGATCTTTAGGGGAATACTCAGCTAGACCTTCTAAAAAAGGGAAGGCAATTGTTAGTTTGTATGCTGAAGTTGAAGGTAAAAGGACTAAGATGGGACAAATGGAATTTAGAGTTAAGGAGGTTCCGCCTCCAAAAGCTAAAGTGCAATTTGCAATTTCAGCAAATGGAGTTTTAGTTATTGATAAGATGAAAATGGTAAATGCTGGTGGTTTAGGGGCTGAACTTAAAGACTTTGATTTTAAAGGAGTGAGATATGTTATTACTTCTTATAGATTATCAGGCGTGTATAAAGGTGAGCAAATGAAGGAAGATACAAAAGGACCTCAATTTACAACTAAGATGATTAACATTATTAAAAATACTAAATCAGGAAATGCAATAACAATTTCTAACATTAAGGCAAAAAGAGTAGATGCAAAAAATACTGCTGTCAGAGTTCTTGATCCTTTAGTGATAGAAATAAAATAAATATAATTATGAAAAAAGTAATCTTATTATTAGTTGCAACTATCTTTACTTATGTGGGGGTAAATGCACAAGATGTTTTAACAACTGAGCAAATGAATTCGGTTTATAAAAAAGAAAAACATCATGAAAAGAAAGTACAACATTATGCTCCATTAAGACAAGCTGATGTTATGTGGTCACGTAAAGTTTGGAGAGAGATTGATTTAAGACAAAAAATAAATCATCCTTTTTATTATCCGGAAAACAATGGTATTGTTGGAGCTGCTGTTACTGGAGATAGAAAAAGTTTAATTGATGTTATCTACTCTGCTATAAAAGAAGGAAGTATTACTGCTTACGGTAATGCGGTATATGATGATGAGATGCGCGTTCCCATGACTCAACAAGAAATTAATTCTGTTGGGGGAGCAAAAGAGGAAATAATTGAAGTTACTGATTGGGATGCCGTTGCTTTAGGTGCTGATCCTGAAGATGCAAAAACCACTAAAACTAATATTGTTCCATTTAACAGAAATACAGTTAAAAAATGGAGATTAAAAGAAGAATGGTTTTTTGATAAACAAAGATCTGTAATGGATGTTCGTATTCTTGCTATAGCCCCTTTACAGGAAGATAAAGATGAGGTTAATGGCCAATTATTAGGGACATTTTCACCTTTATTTTGGGTATATTTTCCTGAAGCTAGAGAAATTCTTATTAATGCTGAGGTATTTAATTTAGTTAAAAATGATGCTGAAAGAAGAACATATGATGATATTTTTTGGAAAAGAATGTTCTCTTCTACTATTACAAAAGAGGCAAATGTAATGGATAGAAAGATTAATGAATACATGGTTGGACTTGATGCCTTATTAGAAGCTGAAAGAATTAAGACAGAAATCTTTAATATGGAACACGACCTTTGGGAGTATTAAGATTGAGTTTATTAAATAATTAAAGCTCCTTTTGGGGCTTTTTTACTTTAATGGAAAAACAAAAGAAAATAGCAATTATTGGTTTAGGTTATGTAGGTTTGCCTCTAGCTATTGCTTTTTCTGAGTTTTATCAGGTATGTGGTTTTGATGTTAATTCTACAAGAATTTCTGAGTTAAATAATTCTATTGACTCTAATGGAGATATCATTTTTTCTATAAATGATAAATTAGATTTTACTTCTGATGAAAAGAAATTAGCTTCATCCAATATATTTATTGTAACTGTTCCTACCCCTGTAACTCCTAATAACATTCCTGATTTATCAATTCTTGAAATAGCAACTAGAATGATTGCAAAATATATAAGAAAAGGTGATATTGTTATTTATGAATCTACTGTTTACCCGGGAGTGACTGAAGAGATTTGTGTTCCTATTCTTGAGGAGGAGTCAGGGCTAAAATATAATTTTGATTTCTATTGTGGCTATAGCCCAGAAAGAATTAGTCCTGGAGCTGATAAATATTCATTAGAAAATGTAGTTAAAGTTACTTCTGGATCTACATTAGAAGTGGCTGATGATATTGATAGCATGTATCAAAAGATTATAAAAGCTGGGACTTATAAAGCTCCATCAATTAAGGTAGCAGAAGCCGCAAAAGTTGTGGAGAATACTCAGAGAGATATCAATATTGCATTAATGAACGAGTTATCTATGATGTTTGATAAAATGAATATTGATACTTCAGAAGTTTTGAGTGCTGCAAAAACAAAATGGAATTTTCTGGATTTTAAACCTGGATTGGTTGGTGGACATTGTATTGGTGTTGATCCTTATTATTTACTTCATAAATCAGAGGAGATGGGGTATAAGCCAACTTTATTGCATTCTTCAAGGAGTATCAATAATAAAGTAGCAAGTTTTATTGTTGAAAAAACCATGGAATTATTATCTAATACTGATAAAGTTATTAGTGAATCATCAGTTTTAATATTAGGGTATACTTTCAAGGAAAATTGTGCTGATACACGAAACACAAAAGTTAAGGATATTTATGATGGCTTATTAAGATCTTCTTGTAGCGTGTCAATTTATGACCCTTATTTACTTCCAGATTCTGATAATAATTTTATTTCAAATCCGTTCGAAAGTGATCGGAAGTATGATGCTATTATTGTTGCTGTAGCTCACAATGAATTTTTAAATTATACTATTGCTGATTTTAATCAGTTAACAAAAGGAAAACTTGTACTTTTGGACCTTAAAGGGATTTACGAAAAATCCACATGGAAATTATAAAAATTAAATAATGACTGAAGAATTAAATTTAAGCGAACTTTTTTCAAATTTTGTAAATTTTGTTGCTAGAAATAGTCGTATCTTGATTATGATTGTTTTGATAACTGTGATTGGTATAGTTGCCTTTCAAAAATTAAAGCCTACAATCTATGAGACAAAAGCAATTTGCATGTCAGGTGTAGCTGAATATGAGAGACAAGAGCAAATTGAAGATTTAAGCCAGAGAACTGCTATTGATTTAGTGAATTTCTTAAAAATTAACATTGACAATGAAGATTACCAGCAATTATCAGCGTTGTTAGGTGTTGATATAGAAATTGCAAATACAGTTAAAGATATTGAAGCAGAACAGTTATATCAACAAGATATGGATGAAAAGTTTTATGCACTTAATAAGTTTGAAGTTACTTTGGTGCTTTCTGATAATTCAATTATTGAAGATGTGCAAGATGGATTGATATATTATTTTAACAATAATAAATTTATTATGTCTTATTATGAAGAATATAAAAAGTATTGTAATAATTTAATTAACGATATTAATTCTGAAATTGAGTCATTAGCTAGCTTTAGAGAGCAAGCGAATAGTCAACTTTCTTTAGGTTTAACTAATACATTAACTGGAAAAAATAAAAGTTTAAGTAATGAAATTATTGCTTTATCTCATGTTAGAGAAGATATTATTATAAATAAAAAACTTTTAAAGCCACTCCTATTTGTTCAGGATTTTGCAAAAGTTGAACAAAAAGAAGATGATGTATTATTGTGGGGTTTATTAGGAGGAGTTTTAAGTTTCATCTTAGGTTTATTTATTGCATTAGTTAAAGAAGTAAAAACAAGATAATATGAAAGTTGGAGTTATTGGTTCTGGATATGTAGGTTTGGTAGCTGCAGCTTGTTTTGCTGAAATGGGTAATGATGTTATTTGTGTTGATGTTGATGAAAATAAAATCTCAAAACTTAAAGACGGAATAATACCAATCTATGAGCCTGGATTAGAAGTGTTGGTCAAAGAGAATTATAAAAGAGAATCTTTAAAGTTTACTACAGAAATTAATAGTTCATTAAATACTGCTGAAGTTGTTTTTATAGCAGTTGGAACTCCTATGGGAGATGATGGCTCTGCTGATTTGAAGTATGTTTTGCAAGTAGCTCAATCGATTGGCGAGAATATGAATCATCATTTAGTTGTGGTAGATAAATCAACTGTTCCAATTGGT
>CAJQHO010000057.1 GCA_905478185.1 uncultured Flavobacteriales bacterium
TTGATGCGTTTTTTCATCAAAGAAGAAAGTAAAGTATTTTTTATTGAAAAGTTGCTCAATTTTTGTAAATTTAAGGGCTTAAAAATACGAAAAAATATGCTGAGAGATACGCTTAAAAGAATGGATACTCATTTGCAAGATGTTGTACGATATACATTGGATATTCATGGAAAAATCCATAGTATGAATGATTATATTGGAAAGCAAGTAAAGATTAATTGGAGTGGTGTTGTAGTCTGTGGATGTGGTAAAAAAATGGATAGTTTTTATCGTGCAGGATTTTGTTACAAGTGTTTTTGGGAATCACCATTAGCATCTCAAAGTATTTTTAAACCTGAACTTTGTACAGCTCATTTAGGGATTGAGGAAAGAAATTTAGAATGGGAAAAAGAATTTCAAATTGCTCCTCACTATGTTTATTTGGCAAATTCATCTGGAATAAAAGTTGGAATAACTAGAGGAAGCCAAGGTGTTGTAAGATGGATGGATCAAGGAGCAAGCCAAGCAATTTTATTAGCAGAAGTCCCAAATAGAAGATTTTCTGGGGATATTGAGGTGTCTTTAAAGAGATTTGTTGCTGATGTTACTAATTGGAGAAAGATGCTTTCAGGAACTCCAGATTCAGTTGATTTAGTTGCAATGAAAGAAGAACTTTCAGCTCATGTGCCTGAAGAATTAAAACAATATATTTTACCTGACAATAAAGTAACTGAAATTAGATATCCTGTAACGCAATATCCATCTAAAATTAAAAGTATAAAATTAGAAAGAACACCAATTTTAGAGGGGACGCTTTTAGGAATTAAAGGACAGTACCTTTTATTTGATGGGGATAGAGTTTTTAATATCCGTTCTCATGAAGGATTTATTTCAGAATTTTCAGTTCAGGAAATTGCCCAAGGCACTTTATTTTAACTCCATAATAAAAGGAATCCTTGCCTGAATTTTATCTCTTTTTAGGAGATTTTCAATTGGATTAGTTAGTTCAGTTTTCAATCCTAACTTCAGCATTACTAAATCAGAAATACTTGTTTCTCCTCCAAATTTTAGAGCTAATTCAGCAAATGGATCTTTCTTTTTAGGAAGAGAGATGATTCTGTAATCTTCAATTTCAGCTAAATAAACAGCAATTTCTATTGCTTTTTCAAGACCTCCGTAAGTATCAATAAGCCCAATATCTTTTGCGTCATATCCAGTCCAAACTCTCCCTTGTCCTATTTCATCTACAGCTGTAGTGCTCATATTTCTTCCTTCTCCTACATGAGTGATAAATGTTGTGTAAATATCAACTACACTTTTTTGGATTTTATCTTCTTCAAATTTAGTTAATGCTCTGTTCATTCCCATATCAGCATGCTTGTTGGTATTCACTGTGTCGATAGAAATCCCTAATTTATTTTTGTAAAGTTTTTGTAGATTAGGAATCATTCCAAATACTCCAATTGAGCCTGTAAGTGTTGTGGGGTTTGCTACTATGCTATCAGCTGCACAAGCAATATAATACCCACCACTTGCTGCATAATCCCCCATAGAAACTATTAAAGGTTTTTCTTCTTTTGCCAATAAAGTTTCTCTCCAAATAACATCAGAAGCCAAAGCACTTCCTCCTGGAGAATTTACTCTTAATAATATAGCCTTTACATTTTTATCTTCTCTTGCAGTTTTTATTGCTTTAGCAGTCGTTTCTGATCCGATACTTTTCACATCTCCTTTACCTGAATTGATTTCTCCAGTTGCATAAATAATTGCAATTTTATTTCTGCTAATTTCTTTCTTTTCAACTTTTACATTTGAGTATTTGTTTAAAGAAATAAAGTTTAGTTTTTCTGATTTTGAAATGACTAATAAGCTATCATCAACTTGATCTTGATATAAAAGAGCGTCAACATAATGTAAATCCAAACAGCTTTTAGCATTCTCTAAG
The DNA here is from genome assembly GCA_905478185.1 of uncultured Flavobacteriales bacterium. Classification (GTDB taxonomy): domain Bacteria; phylum Bacteroidota; class Bacteroidia; order Flavobacteriales; family BACL11; genus UWMA-0277. Next base: position 1,925 of record CAJQHO010000057.1, read on the forward strand.
CTTAAATTATTTGCATGATTATGAATGTCAGATAAGGTCATACCTCTTTGACTTGCAATGCTGTCAAATAAATTATCAGCAAAAGAGTTGAGTAATAATTGCATTTGTTCACGGTTTGCATCACTCATTTTATCCAACATAAATGGTTCTACGGCACTTTTAAATTTACCGTGTCTTATTATTTGAACTTCAATATCTAACTTTTCTAAAAGTCCTTTGTAAAACATAAATCCTGCAGACAACCCCTTTAGTTCTACTACCCCTTCAGGGTTCAAATAAACTTTGTTGGCCACTGATGATAAATAATAGGCTGCTTGGTTGTATACTTCCGAATAAGCAATAATAGGTTTCTCGGTTTGTTTAAATTCAAGAAGTTTATTTCTAATTTCTTCTATTTGTGAAATCCCCGCACTTACATAAGAGGTGTTAATGTAGATGACTTTAATATTGTCATCTAATTTTGCTTTTTCAATATTATCAAGTACTTGTTTTAGCTCTATAGTTGATGCTACATCACCTGATAAACTCAATCCATCAAAAGGGTTTTCTGAGGAGCGTTCAACTACAGAAGTATTGGCTAAATCAATTTTCAGAATTGAATTTTCCTTTACCTTTACTTCATCTTCTGAGCTTATAATAGCAACAAATCCAATAATTAATAAAATCATTACAATTATAGATGAGATGATTCCTATAATTGTAGTTAAGATGTTTTTCAAGAAACTTTTCATAAGTTATTTTTAAGTTAACAAAAATACAATTTTTAAATAGTTGATTTTGTTTCAATCTTATTATATTTGATGACTTTAAAAATTATGAATAAAGTTTTTTTACAATTAGGCAGTAATTTAGGAGAAAGAGAACAGCTTATCTTCTCAGCAATTATTAATATATCTGCTCAAATAGGTACTATAATTTCTCAGTCAAAGATTTATGAAAGTACGCCTTGGCGAGTTGATGGGCAGGAAAATTATTTAAATCAGATAATAGAAATTAAAACTGAACTTCCTGCTGATAAAATTTTAGAGTTGGTATTGAATATTGAGAATGATTTAGGAAGGGTTAGATTGGAAAAATGGGGAGAAAGGTTGATTGATATTGATATTATTTTCTTTAATAATGAGATTATTGAAACTCCAGAACTGTGTGTTCCTCACAAGCACATGCATGAAAGAAATTTTGTTTTAGAACCCTTAAATGAAATTGCACCAGAATTTGTGCACCCTAAATATAATAAAACAATTTCTGAATTATTTAAACAATCCAAAGATACTGAAAAAGTAGCTGTTTATGCTGTATAGTCATATTGCTATTGAAGGAAATATTGGAAGTGGAAAAACTACTTTAGCTACTATGCTAGCCAATGAAATGGATGCAAGATTGGTTTTGGAACAATTTGCTGACAACCCTTTTTTGCCAAAATTTTACTCTGATCCAGAAAAACATGCTTTTCCTTTAGAGCTTTTTTTTATGGCTGAAAGATATCACCAATTAAAAAACTTAAAAGAACAAGATTTGTTTAAGCCGCAAATTGTTTCGGATTATTTCTTTGTGAAATCAAAGTTGTTTGCTCAGAATAATTTAAAGAAAGATGAAATGCAACTCTTTAATCGATTGTTTGATATTATGCTTTCTTCTTTGTCAAAACCTGACTTGTTAGTGTATTTGTATTCTGATGTTGTGCGGTTACAACAAAACATTAAAAATAGAGGAAGGGATTTTGAGCAAAATATTTCTGATGAATACTTGCAAAACATTCAAGATAAATATTTAGATTTTTTGAGGAAACAAAGTGATTTCCCTGTACTTTTACTAGATGTAACTAATGTTGATTTTGTTGCTGACAAAAATATCTATGATAAAATTGGTGAACTTATTTTTGTTGAATATAGTGTTGGCGTCACTAATGAAGCGTTATAGCCAATTAGAAAGGTCTCTTTCAATTAGTTTTTCCAGTTGTTTAATGTCTTCTTTATAGTATTTGTTTGTTAAGTTGTTAATGGTTTTGTTGTCTATCTTTTCTGGTTTTGAATATATTGTTTTTAATATATAAGACACAATGAATTCTGGCAAATACTTACTGAACTCAATGTTTGGAATCAGATTGTTCTTTCTTAATTTCATAACAATCCAACCAGCTACCCCTTTTGGTTTCCCAGCTACATTTGCTTTTTTTGATGTGTTGGGAGCGAAAGAGCTGTCTACTCCTAAAAACTTGAAAACCTCTTTAGTAATCTTTTGAGGATTATCAATAATATCTTCAAATAGAATGACTTTGATTTGCTCTTTTTTAAATTCCTTAAAGTACCTGCTTAACTGTCTAAAGTAAAACCCTTTTTCTTTGTAATGATATAAGGGGCTCCAGTTTTTTTCAATTCTTTCCTCTTCAGAATTTATTGCATCAATAAAACTATTTATTGGCTCTCTGCCTGCTCTTTTTGCATGCAGATAATTTGAGTAAGCTCTTTTAACAGGTTGCCTTAAAATTGCAATAATTTTCACTTCAGGTAAGTGTTCCTGTATTAAAGTTGCACAATTTTTAGTGTAGATATATGTAGGTGAAGCTTCACCGAGTGCAATTTCATTTTCTGCATTATCAAACAGTGCATAGTATGCTTTAAGGGTTGATATTTTACTACCTTTTCTCCCCTTTACAATATAGTTGTTCTCTGTTTTAAAATTATTAAAAAACATTGGCTCTTTAATATGCGTCATGAAAACATCAGGATGTTGCTTTAGATAGGTGTACAATGAAGTTGTTGCAGCTTTCATTGCTCCAATAATTATAAAATTAGGTTTTTTAATTTCTTTCATATGTAAAAAAATAGCCCCATAAAAGGGGCTATTAATATGTTATATGTTTTGCATTATTATTTTGTTATTGCAATAAATGTTTCGTTTGTTCTTAAGTTAACAAATTCTAAATCCTTAAAAGCTTCTGATTTGTAAGAAACATCAGTATTAATTGCATTTGTTAAACTGCTAATTGCGGCATCATTATTTCCTGATCTTGCATTTGCAATTGCATTTAAATAATTACAAGCAGCTGTATTTTCATTGCATTTTGCTGAATTCTTTCCGTTTAATAATTGAGCTAAAGTTGCATTAAATGTTTTTCTGTTTTTGTAGAATCTTGCAGCTTTTGTGTATTCTCCTTGCCTGACATCTAATACTGCTTGATTATTTTCAGTTGTATTAGCATCATTAAATAATTTTTGTGCTTTTGATAGTTGTCCTTTTCTTGCAGCAATAATTCCTTTATTAGTTAGAACATCTGAAGTCCCACCTCCTAATTCTTCAGCTTTTTCAAGGTAAGTTATAGCTTCACTAAAATTTCCTTTTGCTAAATACATACAAGCAATATTATTGTAACCTCTCCAATCATTATGTAATTCAACTGCTTTGTTGTATATAGTTGTTTGAGTAATTTCATCAGAAGTTAAGGTTGCAGAGAATAATAATTCTTTCACATCTAATTCTTCTGGTGTAGTTGTAGATAAAGTAGCAATCTCTTCATCAGTTCTTTTTGGTTGGTAAGATCTGATGATAATAGTTGCTTTTCTTAATTGTGGTAAAACATCATCTTCAAGAGCATCATAAATTTCAGCTAAATCTCTAATTTGCTGTTCTCTTACTTCAACATCAGCAATAGAATTTACAATTTTATTGATTCTTCTTTTGTCTTTTATGTTTGATCCTTGTACTATTGATTCGAAACCTTCCCAGTCTTCTCCTACTGATGTTTCAGTATATAAATCGCTATTTTTTGCACCCTCAACTTTTAAAGATCTTAATAATCTTTTAGTATAATTTAAAGTGCTTTTCATTCTGTTGTCAGAAACATTATCATTCATATTTACACTTCCTTCAGGAGATGCGTAAGATATAATTTCAATTGAATGAGTTTTGTATCCGTTTTTAGCGAAAGTTTTTAATGCTTTAATATCGTCATCACTTTTTTCAGTAGTCCTGATGTTTGATTGATTAACTAAAAAGTAGATTGTGGCCGTTTCTTCTAAGATTGTTTCATGCTCATATCCGTGATTGTTATTTGCTAAATCTTCAGTATCTTGTACTCTAGTTGAAGTTGCAATAACTCCATTAGCAATATTTACAGGCCCTAATACTTTTTCTTTGTCCTTTTGTTTTGCAACTGCTCTTAATTCCAAAGTTGAACTCATCATTTCATCAGAATAACTAATTGCATCATTGTACTTAAAGCTACCTCCAGTTGCATTAAATATTGTTGCTTCCCCTCCAGTTGCTTCTTCACCTTGAATTGTAATTGTTTTAAATGCAGTTTCTCCTCCATTGTATACTAAAACGGGAGTAAAATCTACTGTAGCTTTTTTTGCAAAGTATTTTTCAGCAAAAGTAGCGTCTAATGATAGTGCTACTTTGCCACCATGCGCTTGTAAGGTTGGTGGAGTTGTTGTGAAACTTACTGTTTCATATTTGTTAGCCATTTTATCTAACCCGCAACCACTCATTAAAGCTGCTACTGCTATGATATAAAATAATTTTGACATTCCCATTTCTATTGTTTTGTTTGATTTATAATTATTGCAAAAGTAAAAAATTATTAAAGATTTTTAGATGTATAGTTGTAGGTTTTACAAAAAAGTTGTTAGTAATTCTAATTTTCATTAATTTTCATTAGATTTGCTCAAAATAATAATAACATTATGAAAAATAAATTATCATTAATTATAGTGGTGACTGTCCTATCATGCAGCTTAGTGTCAGCACAAAATGAGAATAAAATTGCACCGAATAAGGGATTTAAAGATTGGACTATAGGTATTAATTATGGTATGACTAAATTTAATGGAGATATTAGTCAGTATCCTTTTGCCTCTTCTGAACAAATAGATTTGCGATATCAAGATACAGATTTCCAAGAACGAAGATCAGCATTTTCCTTTAGTTTAGAAAGGAAAATTATTAAAAATGTTTCAATCAGTATAGAAAATGTTTCAGGTGAGTTTGCTGGTCTAAGACGACAAAATGCATATAAAGGTTATGAAATTAATGTGCCTTATTCAAATGTTTCACCAGGAATGCCAGGTTATTTTGACGCAAAATCATCAGGAGATAAATTTGTTAACTCTTTTAATGAAACTGATATATTATTAAATTATAATTTAAATTCTGAAATTTCAGAGTTAATCAAAAAAGAAATGCCTGAAAATTTTTCTATTTTTATTAAACTTGGGTTTGGTTACAATTTGTACAGAAGTTTGAGAACGGATTTATATAACGATAATTATATATATAGTTTTGGCTATGATGAGCTTACTAAAAATGAATCAGATGATCCTGTGACTGAATCTGTTATGGTTGGGGGTACTAAATTAAAGTATGAATTCGAGAATGGATCAAGTTTAATATTAGATTATACTATTCGAGTTACTAATTCAGATAAATGGGATTCATCAATTATGGAGGGAGGTCAGGGTTATGATAGATTCTCTATCCTATCAATTGGACTGGCTTATGATTTAGATGTAATCAATAAAACTAAATAAATCATTAAAGCTAAAGATTAGCTATCTCTAATTAAGATTAATTTTTTCCCATATTTTCCATATAACAATACCAGTTGTAACAGATACGTTTAATGAATGTTTTGTACCAAATTGAGGTATTTCAATTACTTCATTGCAAAGGTCAATTGCCTGCTGGTCAACTCCATTTACTTCATTTCCCAATATAATCGCAATTGGTTTTTTAGGTAATTTAAATTCGTTTAGAAAAGTAGATTTATCTGCTTGTTCAATACCAACAACATAATATCCCTCATTTATTAATTGTTGTACAGCATCAGTTGTATTTTTAACGTATTTCCAAGTTACAGAATTAGTTGAACCCAGTGCAGCTTTACGAATTTCTTTGTTAGGAGGAGTGGCTGTTATACCGCATAGAATAATGTTCTCAATTAAAAAAGCATCAGAAGTACGAAATATAGATCCTACATTTAAAGCACTTCTTACATTGTCCAACACAATAGTAATGGGTGTTTTGTTAGCACTTTTAAACTCCTCAATATTTATTCTTTGTAAATCTTTGTTTTTTAACTTTTTCATCACTTATATTTGTTGCAAAATTAAAGAATAAATTTTTGGCAGCTAAGAAGAAGAAAGAAAAGAAAATTACTCCCTTAATGGGACAATATAATATGATTAAAAGTAAACACCCTGGTGCTTTGCTTTTGTTCAGGATTGGTGATTTTTATGAGACTTTTGGTGAAGATGCCATTAAAACATCAAAGATTTTAGGAATAGTACTTACTGCTCGTAACAATGGCGATTCGAAAATTGAGTTAGCAGGTTTTCCTCATCATTCTTTAGATACTTATTTGCCTAAATTAGTTAGGGCAGGAGAGAGGGTAGCTATTTGTGATCAGTTAGAAGACCCTAAAGCTACAAAAGGAATTGTAAAAAGAGGAGTTACTGAATTAGTTACTCCTGGAGTTTCTTATAATGAACTAACCTTAGAGACCAAGAAAAACAATTTTTTAGCATCCGTTTATTATGGGAAAAAGAATATTGGGGTTTCTTTTTTAGATATTTCAACAGGTGAGTTTTTAGTTGCTGAAGGAAAGGCAGATTATGTAGATAAATTATTGCAAAGTTTGAGTCCTACTGAAGTTATTTATCAGAAGAAAAAAAGAAGAAAATTTGAAGAAGATTTTGGGACTTCTTTTTATACTTATATGCTAGATGATTGGGCTTTTACTACTGATTACACTCATGATTTATTACACAAACAATTTGACACAAATTCATTAAAGGGATTTGGGATTTCAGATTTAGAAGAAGGCGTAATTGCTGCTGGAGTTGCATTGCATTATTTGAACGAAACACAACATCATCAAACAAAACACATATTAAGTATTAGTAGAATAGAAGAAGAAAAATATGTGTGGATGGACCGATTTACAATAAGAAATCTGGAGCTGTTTTATTCGCCAAATGAAGGTGCAAAAACATTGATTGATGTATTAGATGATACAAAATCAGCAATGGGAAGTAGGATGTTAAGAAGATGGTTAGCCTTGCCTTTGAAAAATGAAAAACAAATAAGTGTACGCCATAATATAGTTGAACAGATGCTTACTGATGATAAATTATCAGAAGTACTTTCTGATGAGATTGCTAAAATTGGAGATTTAGAGCGCTTGATTTCAAAAGTAGCGACTCAAAGAATAAATCCAAGAGAATGTGAAAGGTTGAAACTTGCTTTAATTGCTTTGAAACCTATACAAGAAATTTGTAGCGCATCAGGAAAAGATTTGCAAAAATTGACAAGTACGATAAATATTTGTGAGTCAATAAAGGAGAGAATAGCAAATGAATTAAGCGACAACCCTCCAATGTTATTGCACAAAGGAAATGTTATAAAAGAAGGAGTGAATACTGAACTAGATGAGTTGCGTTCTATTCAAAATTCTGGGAAAGAGTATTTAGATAAAATGTTGGAGCGTGAGATTGAACGTACAGGAATTTCATCCTTAAAAATATCATTTAATAATGTATTTGGTTATTACTTGGAGGTGAGAAATAGGTTCAAGGATCAAGTTCCTGAGGAATGGATAAGAAAACAAACGCTTGTAAGTGCTGAGCGCTATATTACGGAAGAACTTAAGGAATATGAGCACAAGATTTTAAGTGCTGAAGGCAGAATTTCTGAAATTGAAACTCAACTTTTCTCTGAGCTAGTGCAAAGTATAGCAGTTCATATTCAACAAATACAATTAAACTCTTCAATCATTTCTCAATTAGATTGTTTGCTTTCGTTTTCATCCATTGCAAACAAACATAATTATAGTAAGCCAAATGTAAATAATAGCTCGGATTTAGCAATTAAAAAAGGTAGACATGCAGTAATTGAACAGCAATTGGAAATGGGCGAGCCTTATATTCCTAATGATGTAAATTTGAATAGAGAACTGCAACAAATTATGATGATTACTGGACCTAATATGTCGGGTAAATCAGCATTGTTAAGGCAGACTGCCTTGATTGTTCTTATGGCACAGATTGGAAGTTTTGTTCCTGCAAAATCAGCAGAAATTGGATTGGTTGATAAAATCTTTACAAGAGTAGGAGCTTCTGATAATATATCAATGGGTGAGTCTACCTTTATGGTAGAGATGAACGAAACAGCTAGTATCTTGAATAATTTATCGGAAAATAGTTTGATACTATTAGATGAGATTGGTAGAGGTACAAGTACTTATGATGGAGTCTCAATTGCATGGGCAATTGCTGAATATCTGCATGAACACCCAACAAAAGCAAAAACATTATTTGCTACTCATTATCATGAGCTTAATGAAATGACACAGCAGTTTGATAGGATCAAAAACTATAATGTATCAGTAAAAGAAAGTGGAAAGAATATTATCTTTATAAGAACCTTAAAAGAAGGGGGGAGTGAACATAGTTTTGGGATACATGTTGCTAAAATGGCAGGAATGCCAAAGCAAATAGTTAAAAAAGCAGAAAAAATATTAAAGCAACTGGAATCATTAAGAGGAAGGGAGAAAAATACTGAAGCAATTAGTGCTGAAAATGATATGCAACTGAGCTTTTTTAAGCTTGATGATCCTATACTTGAAGAGATTAGGGAAGATATAAATAGCATAGATATCAATACTTTAACTCCTGTAGAGGCATTAATGAAGTTGAATGAGATAAAAAAACTATTAGGAAACTAGTTTTTGATTTTGTAGTATTGAATATTTAGTTAAATTTGCCGTCCTTATTGCGAGTGTAGCTCAGGGGTAGAGCATCACCTTGCCAAGGTGGGGGTCGTGAGTTCGAATCTCATCACTCGCTCGGAAGTTCTTTATAAGACACAAACACACACCCTGCCCGGGTGGTGGAATTGGTAGACACGTTGGACTTAAAATCCAATGGACATTAGTCCGTACGGGTTCAAGTCCCGTCCCGGGTACTGAAAGCAGAAACGAAAGTTTCTGCTTTTTTGTTTTATAGAGGTTTATATTGGGTTTTTAATTTTAGTTGATTGATTTTTTTAGATTTGCTACTATTATTATTATTGTTATGCGCAAAGTCAATACAATGGTTAGTAGATAATAAATAGAAAACAATGAAAAAAATGTTAAGACAAGATAAATTAATTCCAAATGATTTTAGAAATAATTTTTATGTTTCACAAAATCTATTAGGTGAAAACAAGGTTATTGAAGTTACTTTTAATAATGGAAAAGCACATCATGGTGAAACTTATGTTTATGATCATGATAATTTAGTTGAAGCAAGTAATGAATATTTAAACAACAGTGGTAATTGGAATGATGTAGGTAATTGGTCAAGTACAAATAATATTCCAGGCTGGGCAATACAAACCGGATTAGTCAAAAGAATAAAATAATGAAAGAATAACCAAGGCTTTAAAATATATTGTATAATGGATATTAATGAAAAACTTACAGAAGATGAGACCGTGGAATTGTTAATGGATTTCCTAAAATTGGATGGGTATAATATTCTTGATTATTGCAAGGGACACACAAGAGGTATAGATATTACCGCTGAAAAAAATAATAGAAAACTTCTAATTGAGGTAAAAGGTGCACGAGCAAATCACAACTCTAAAATTAAAAAGAGACTGTATTTTGATTCTGGTCAAATAAAAGACCATTTTGGTAAAGCAATTGTAAAATCTCTTGAAATGAAAACAGATAACCCTGATTGTGATGTAGCAATTGCTCACCCTGATGATGAATCAATAAAGAAACATTTAGACAAATCAATTAAACATTTAAAGAAACTTGATATAATACACTTTTGGGTTTCTAAAAATGGTAATGTTGAAATAATAAAATAATGAAATTTAATAACGAAACAATAAGAACTGCAGTAAAAGAGTATTTTGAAGACTCTAAAAAAGCAGAAGAAAAATACGGACATATTTCAAATTGGGATGTAAGTGGAGTTACCGATATGAGTAAACTGTTTTCTTTTTCACTATATTTTCATCATGACTCCTTGCCTTACAAAAGGAGAGAAGAATTTAATGAAGATATCAGTAACTGGGTTGTAAGTAATGTCACGGATATGAGTGAAATGTTTGAGGGAGTTGATTTATTTAATCAAGAAATTGGTAAATGGGATGTTAGTAGTGTGACAAATTTGAGCGGAATGTTTGGATGGACAGAGTCTTTTAATAAGGATATTGGTAATTGGGATGTAAGTAAAGTTACTGATATGAGTAATATGTTTAGACTTGCACGTTCTTTCAATCAAGATATTGGTAGTTGGGACGTTAGTAATGTCACTGATATGAGTGGAATGTTTGAGGGACATTATAAAGAGGATGAATTTTCTCCTTTTAATCAAGATATTGGAGGGTGGGATGTAAGTAATGTTACAAATATGCACTCTATGTTTTATAGAACAGAATCATTCAATCAAGATATTGGAGGTTGGAATGTAGGTAACGTTACTGATATGCGTATGATGTTTTGTGAAGCAATAAAATTCAACCAGAATTTAAAAAAATGGGAAGTGTGTAATGATACAGATGTTAGCGAAATGTTTGATTTTACAAAATCATTTAAACAAGATACTAATGATTGGGAATGGTTAAATAGTGAAGAAAATGAAAAAAGTTCTGGATCTATAAATTTAGATATTGAAATCACACCAACTAAAATCCAGAAATTAAAAAAGGGATCAAAATGCACTGTATTTTTAACAAACTCTAAAGAGCATCTATTAGTTATATTTAAGGCAACATATGATGAAGATTATATTGATGAGGTTTTGGACCCCACTGGTGCTAAAGATATCATAGATGGATATGACACGATAGTTAATTTAACTGAAGATGAAAGCGTAGATCTAAAAGAATATCCTCCAGTATTAATTAAATGTTCAAGTCAATCCGTTCTTAATAATTTACATCATTATATGCCTGAAAAGAAGTTTGTTTTAGTATATAGTTGGGATCTTCCTGAGAAGCATGATGTAGGAGAATATGATGATTATCTTGATAGTTTGTGGTACTCATCTCAACAGAAGGAAACTTCTGAATATGCAAATAATGATGGGAAAGTTGAAGTGGTTAATAAACTTCTTAGAGTATATGTCACCGATGAAAATGTCACCGAAAATGAGCCTGGATTACAAATTGTAAATTTTCCAAGCAGTTCTAAATCAATGCAATTTGCCTCTGAATGTGGATGCGGTCATAATTTTGAATATGATGATTTAATAGTTTTTGAAAAAGAGGTATTTGATAATTTAGAAATTAAAAAAGTTTATGGTCAAATTGAATGGGAAGGGGATTCTTTTCCTATAGCACCAATTTTAAATTTAGAGGTTGAAAAGTATAAATCAAAAGTTATTTTAGAATATTAAATGAATCATTTTGATTATTCAAATATTATTTCTCTTGTAAAGCAAAAAAATAAAATCAACTTTATTGGTCCGCCGGGATCTGGTAAAACCACTTTAAGTAATAAAATTTCTGAAGAACTTAAAATCAAATTGATTGAATTAGATCATATTCTTTTTGATGATAATTGTTTAGTGAAAAAAAATAAAGATGAAATATTTTTAAAACAACTAAAGACTTCATCAAAATGCATTGTTGACGGCACATATTATTCTTTACTTTCTGAAGAAAGGATTAATGAAACAGATTTATTTATTATGTTGAAAATTAATTTTTTTAAAACTATTTATCGTGTTCTAAAAAGATCAATATTTAATAAAGAATTTATGTGTGCAGAAAGGTTGAATTTTAGGTTGATAAATTTTCTTTTCACATATTATTTCTACAAAAAAAGATTAATTGTGGATTTAATCCCTAAAGATAAGTTGTTAATTATTAAGATTAAAGAATGAAAAAATTAATAGATTGGGCAAAGTATTATTATAATTTAGGATTTAATGTTACTCATATTGTTCCTGAAAAAAATCATCCTTCAAAAAAAATTTTCAAAGCACCTACAAATAATCGTCAATTAATTACATTTAGAAGACAAGATAGAGATGAAATGTTATCATATGATTGGGATAACGCTAAAGGAATAGGAATGGTGTTGGAAAGGGACAATATAAGAGCAATAGATATAGACCACAAGTCGATACTTAAATATGATTCTGATCAGAAATTATCTAATCTTAGAAATATTATAGATGATTTTTTGATTAGTGTTAATTTACCTACTGACTATCCTTGGGTTGTAGAAACACCTACAAAGGGATTTCATATTATAATTCAAACAAATGATTTGCCTTATAGCCTTAATATTAACCCTAAATCTGAATATAAAGAAAAGCAACTAAAGGCTTTTTTACCAAACAGAAAAATTCAAAAAGCCTATCCAAGTTTTGGTCATTTTGAAATGAGATGGAGATATCATTTGACTCTTCCACCTTCTGTTAGTAAAGATGGGAATCAATACAATTTTATAAATGGAACTCCTAATTGCTTACCACAAGAGATTAAAATTGATGATGTATTGTTTTTTATTGAGAAGTATTGTTTTGATAAAGACATAGAGAGAAAAGTTAATGGATATAATCTCTTTTTAGATGATTACCACAAAAAGCATATCTTTCTTGATTTTAACTCGATATATGTGTAATATAATTTCTTTGGTTAAAAAGTAAAATCTATAAGTGTTTAATACCTATTAGGTAATACTCTAATCATATAACTTAAGTTGTAATAGTGCATTTTTTGTTATATAATCCTTTTGAAATTAATAGTGATTTTAATGAGAAAAGGGATTCTAAATCTACTTTTACTTTTTGAATTTCCTGTTCGTCAAGAGTACAAAAAGCAGAAACGAAAGTTTCTGCTTTTTTGTTTTTATAGACTTTCTAGAATTTTCTCTGTAGCGCCACTACTATTTTTGATGTAATTAGTTGCGATTGTTTGATCAAAATTAGCAAATGAATCAATGGCTAAAGTTAACTCAGTATAATTGCTAATACTTTTTGCTCCTCCTAATGCTATCAATTTGGTAGCTTCATTGAATTTTTGATAATTAGGACCAAATATAACGGGTAATCCAAAAGTTACTGCTTCTAAGATATTATGAATTCCCGAGCCAAATCCACCACCAATATAAGCAATATTTGCGTATTGATAAATACTAGATAAAATTCCAATGCTGTCCATAATAAGCACATTATTTGAATTGATATTTTCAGTATTTGATGTTGAAAATAATTGCGCACCAGTTTGTTTTTGCAAGTGTGAAATATGATGCATTTCATGTGGTGCAATAATATAATTGTACTGAGGATTTTCTTTTATGAACTGACTTAAAAGAGTCTCATCCTTTAGCCAAGTGCTCCCGTAAATAATAGTAGGTTTCGTTTTGCAAAACTTTTTAATTAACGGAAATGATTTAGGATTTTGAGTAGTAGAAAGTACACTGTCAAAGCGGCTGTCGCCACTAATAGTCGTATTCTTAAAGCCGACACTTTTTAAAAGCTCAGCAGAGTTTTTGTCCTGAACAAAAAAGTGTGTGACATTTTTAAGTTGCTCTGCCCACCATTTATATTTAAAAAATGCTTGCTCAGCACGAAAAATAGCAGACACACTATAAAAAGAAATGTTTTGTTTTTTAAGCTCAGCCATATAATTGAACCAGAACTCATATTTTATAAAAATAACTTTTATAGGCTTTACAATACTGATGAATTTTTTTGCATTTGATTTTGTATCAGCAGGGAGATAGCTAACAAAATCAGCCAAAGGAGTTTTTTTTCTTATTTCAAACCCAGAAGGTGAAAAGAAAGTCAATAGAATTTTATGACTAGGATATTTTTGTTTGTAGCCTTCAATAATAGGTTTGCCTTGTTCAAATTCTCCTAAAGAGGCACAATGAAACCAAACAATGTTTCGTTCACCTTTTGTTACTTCTTCAATTTTTTGAAAAATTGCTTTTCTTCCTTTTGTCCACAACTTAGCTTTTGCATTAAATAATGCTGCAAAACGAATTGCAATTACATAAAGCTGTATACTAATATTGTAAAGGGAATTCATTAGAAGTAATGAAATTCTTCCTCATTTTTTCGGTGGATAGGAATAATTATTTCAAACTTAAAACCTAATAATTGATCCCATTTCCTTTGGCTTGAATAATGCTGTTGATTTGCAAAATCATAACTTCTATTAATTTTAGTGTAAGCCATAGTGTAGTTTATTCCTGCACTAGCCTGAAACTTTCCTTTTTTACTGTAATATTTATAGTCTGCAGAGAGTTTGGTGCTAAATCCGTTAGAGAAACGATCGTAACCTTTTTTCATTTCCTCATCAAGCTGAGGAATGTTTTGATTTTTAGTGTTAATGTATATTTGATGTTGCAAATAACCAAATCCTTGAGAGATATAAATACCACTCAAATTTGTTTCTTTAAAATGAAAAGCGTAACCCATAAAAAGATATGCATCAAGTCCTCTTTGCATTAAAACTACATTAGTATAATGTCCGTCATCACCAATAATTGCTCCTGTTGAGGTTGAGATATTATCAAAAAGTGTTGAATCTTTTACATTGTCACCAAACATGTAATTCCCTTCAATTCCATAAAATAGATTATTAGCAGTTTCCAAAAAATAAGATGCGCCAATAGCTGAATTATCTCCAAAAGTATTCGCTAAATCACTAGTTGGAATCTGATAGGTGTAGTTAAAAGTAAAGGCAGATTGTTTATTTTCTTGAGCTTTTAAATTGATAAATACTACTGATAAAAGTATAAAAAGGATGTTTCTCATTTGTTGCTTTTTCATTTGAGGGCTAAAATACTATAAGTGCAACAATTAACGCAAAGCATTGTGTAATAATTGTCTATATTTGCTGTCCATTTATAAAAACCCGAAAAGTAAGATGAATAAAACGATATTAATAACAGGAGGTGCTGGCTTTATTGGCTCTCATGTTGTAAGATTATTTGTGAATAAATATCCAGATTATAAGATAGTTAACCTTGATAAATTGACTTATGCTGGAAACCTGGAAAATTTGAGAGATGTTGAAAATACTGATAATTATATTTTTGAGAAAGGCGATATAGTTGATGAAAGCTATATTAAAGATTTATTTGCAAAGTATAAATTTGATGGGGTAATTAACTTAGCTGCAGAGAGTCATGTTGATAGATCAATCACAAATCCAATGGAATTTATAATGACAAATGTAGTTGGGACAGTAAATTTATTAAATGCGGCTAAAAATCAATGGAAAGCAAATGAGGATGGTAAGTTGTTTTATCATGTTTCTACTGATGAAGTTTATGGGAGTTTAGGGGATACAGGCTTGTTTTTAGAAACTACTTCTTATGACCCTCAATCACCATATTCATCATCAAAAGCGAGTTCTGATCATTTTGTTCGTGCTTACGGAAATACTTATGGCATGCCATATGTAATTTCAAATTGTTCTAATAATTATGGACCTAATCAGTTCCCTGAAAAGTTATTGCCACTATTTATAAATAACATTAGAAACGGAAAATCATTACCAGTTTATGGTGATGGAAAATTTACTCGTGATTGGCTTTATGTAGTGGATCATGCTATTGCGATTGATAAAATCTATCATGAAGGAAGAAATGCTGAGACTTATAATATTGGTGGTTTTAATGAATGGACAAATATTGACCTGATTAAAATATTATGTAAACAAATGGATATAGATCTATGTAAAGAAGAAGGTACTGCTGAACAGTTAATCACTTATGTAAAAGATAGACCAGGACATGATAAACGCTATGCAATTGATGCAAATAAATTGAAAAATGAATTGGGTTGGGAGCCGTCTTTACAGTTTGAAGAAGGACTTGCTAAAACAATTGCTTGGTACTTAGAAAATGAAAAATGGATGGATAATATTACATCAGGAGATTATCAGAATTATTATAAAGAACAATACAGTTAAATGTTAAAATGGTTTTCTATAAAGAAAATAGAGGTAGAGCTAGACCCTCTTGATTTTTCAGTTTTGAAAACAGACATTCATTCGCATTTTATTCCTGGAATTGATGATGGTTCTCCTGATATGGAAACTACAATTTCCTTAATTAAAGAGATGCAGGGATTGGGATTTAAGAAGGTAATAACTACCCCTCATGTAATGAGTGATTTTTACAAAAACTCATCTGATATAATTTTAAAAGGACTTACTGATATTCGATCAGAACTTAAAGTTCAAAATATTAATATGGAAATTGAAGCTGCTGCTGAATACTATATTGATTATGATTTTGATCAAAAAATAGGCAAGGAAAAATTCTTAACTTTTGGTGATAACTATATTTTGGTTGAACTTTCATTTATGGAAGCTCCAGAAAACTTGTTTGATATTATTTTTAAACTGCGATTAGAAGGATATAATGTAGTCTTAGCGCATCCAGAAAGGTATGCTTTTTTTACTATGGATGATTATGAAGAACTTGTAAATAGGGGGGTTCTTTTACAGATAAATTGGCTTTCAATTATTGGCTATTATTCCCCTCAAATTGAACAAAAAACTAAAGATTTAATTGCAGCAGATATGGTAAGTTTTATCGGTAGTGATTGTCATAATATGAATCATGCTGAACTATATGAAAAATGCCAGACTAAAAAAGCCTGGCATGATTTAAATAATAGTTGTAAACTATTAAATAATACTTTATAAAGTAGCGCTAGAAGATTCCATTTTCCTATCTACTTTTTTAAATAAACCTTGTAAAACCTTTCCAGGCCCAACTTCAGTTACTGATGATAACCCATCTGCTATCATTTGTTGCATAGTTTGAGTCCACATTACAGATGCAGTAAGTTGCTTTTTTAAGTTTTCTTTAATTTCTTCAGGATTTGTAATAGCTGTTGCAGTTACATTTTGATAAATAGGGCAGACTCCTTCCTTAAATTCTGTATTATCAATAGCAGTTTCAAGCTCAGCTCCTGCTGGTTCCATTAGTGGGGAATGAAACGCACCTCCGACTGGAAGTTTTAATACTCTCCTTGCTCCAGCTTCTGTAAGTTTTTCGCATGCTATATCAATTCCGTTATTAGAGCCTGAAATCACTAATTGCCCTGGGCAATTGTAGTTAGCAGGGACAACAACTTCTTCTATTTCTGAACAGATATTTTCTACAACTTCATTGTCTAAACCTAAAACAGCAGCCATGGTAGATGGGTTTTGCTCGCATGCTTTTTGCATAGCCATTGCTCTTTTAGATACTAGTTTTAGTCCATCTTCAAAAGATAAATAACCAGCTGAAACTAATGCTGAAAATTCACCAAGAGAATGCCCTGCTACCATTTCTGGTATAAAATAATCCCCCTTTACTTTAGCTAAAATTACAGAATGTAAAAAGATGGCAGGTTGTGTTACTTTTGTTTGTTTTAGTGCTTCAGCATCTTCACCAAACATAATATCAGTTATTGAAAATCCTAAAATTTCATTTGCTTTTTCAAACATTTGTTTTGCATCTACTGATGCTTCATAAAGATCTTTACCCATTCCAGGAAATTGCGCTCCTTGCCCAGGAAATACATATGCTTTCATTTTTTATTTAATTAAATTCATAAACTCTGCTCTCGTCTTTTCATCTGACATAAATATTCCGGAAAAGGCAGAAGTTGTTGTTGAAGAGTGTTGCTTTTGCACTCCTCTCATTTGCATGCAAAGGTGTTGTGCTTCAATTACCACAGCTACTCCCTTTGGATTTAAAGTTTCTTGTATGCAGTCTTTTATTTCATCTGTTAATCTTTCTTGAACTTGTAGTCTTCTTGAAAAAACATCAACTATTCTTGGTATTTTACTAAGCCCTACAATATGTCCGTTAGGTATGTAGGCAATATGTGCTTTGCCAAAAAATGGCAACATATGATGCTCGCATAAAGAGTAAAGCTCAATATCTTTAACTAAAACCATTTGACTATAACTTTCAGAAAACATTGCAGACTTTAAAATTTCAGATGGATTTTTTTCATACCCATTTGTTAGAAATTCCATTGATTTAGAAACTCTTTCAGGAGTTTTTAATAAACCTTCTCTTTCTGGATTTTCTCCAATTTCAGAAAGTAATGTTTTAATGCTACTTGCTATATCTTGATTGTAATTATCACTCATATTTTTATAAATAGGCTGCAAATATACCATATATTTGCCATATGAAAGTATTAATTGTATCTGCTACTAAATCTGAGATTACATCTGATAAAGTAATGTCCTTTCCAGTTCTAATAACTGGAGTTGGAATGGTTAATACAGCTATAGGCTTAACAAGAAAATTATCTAATTCCACTTTTGATTTAATTATAAATATGGGTATTGCTGGTTCATTTGTTGATAGTTTAAAAGTTGGGGATATAGTTGAAGTTGCTGAAGATATTTTTTCAGAAATTGGTTTTGAAGATGGCAGTGATTTCTCTCAGTTTCAAGATTTTGAGATTCCAACTTCCTATAAAAACGAATCTAAAACTTCATTAAAGAAAGTTATAGGAATAACTGTAAATACTGTTCATGGAAATGAGGGCTCAATTGAAAAAATAATTAACAGATTAAAGCCTGATATTGAAAGTATGGAAGGGGCTGTTATTTTTAAAATTTGTAAGGAATTTGATATTCCTTGTATGCAAATTAGGTCAATTTCTAACAAAGTTGAAAGAAGGAATAAGGAAAATTGGGGTGTTAATTTGGCAATAAAAAACTTGAATATTGAAGTTGAAAAAATACTAAATAAATTATGAAATTGACCTTAGGTTTTTCGCCTTGCCCAAACGATACTTTTATTTTTGATGCACTCGTGCATCATAAGATTGATACAGAAGGATTGGAGTTTGAAGTTATTTTTGCAGATGTAGAACAGTTAAATAAATGGGCATTTCAAAGAAAATTAGATATTACAAAACTTAGTTATAATGCGTTTACACATTGTGTAAACGATTATGCGTTATTAGATAGTGGCTCGGCTTTAGGAAATAATTGCGGCCCATTGCTAATTAAAAAACCAAATACCATTTTAACTAAGGAAAGTAAAATTGCTATTCCAGGGAAATACACAACTGCTAATATGTTATTGAATATTGCTTTTCCCAATCATCAAAATAAAGTAGAAATGCTTTTTTCTGAAATAGAAGATGAAGTGATAAATGGAAGTATTGATGTAGGGCTTATTATACATGAAAACCGATTTACTTATAAAGATAAAGGCTTGGAAAAGGTAAAAGATTTAGGTGAATTTTGGGAAGAAGAAACAGGACTTCCTATTCCTTTAGGTGGGATTGTAACAAATAGAAGATTACCTTTAGCTACACAGCAAAAAATTGAAAGACTTTTGCGTAAAAGTGTAGAGTATGCTTTTAAAAATAAAGAATCCTCTTCAGAATTTATAAAGTGCCATTCCCAAGAAATGAAAAAAGAAGTTGTTGATGCTCACATTGCTTTGTATGTAAATAACTATTCTATTTCTTTAGGAAAAAAAGGGAGAAAGGCTGTAGAATTGCTTTTTGAAAAATCAGGGAAAGAGTCTAAATCTATTTATGTTTAATATTCTTAAATTCGCAATATGAAAAAACAAGAGAAGATAGCATTAGTAATTGAAGGAGGTGGTTTTAAATCAGTTTTTTCTGCAGGCGTTTTAGATGCGTTTTTAATCAATAAATTTCAACCTTTTGATATTTATATTGGTGTTTCAAGTGGAGCAATGTGCTTGTCCTATTATGTAGCTAATCAATACAAAGCCTATTTCTCCTTATCCAAAGAAGTGTCAATTAATAAAAAGTTTTTAAGTTATAAACATGCTCTTTCGGAACAAGGCTATATGGATTTAAATTTTTTATCAAAATATGCTAAAGAGCACAATCCTTTAGATTTACAAAACATTAAAGAGTCTACTGAAAATAAAGAGCTTTACATAGTTGCCACTAATTTAGAAAATGGAGAGGCTGTTTATTTAGAGCCAAATAAAAAAAATTATTACAAGTGTTTACAAGCTACTTCATCATTGCCTTTTTTTACAAAAGGTTCTTGCAAAATTAATGGTGTAAATTTTATGGATGGGGCATGGTCCGATTCTATACCTGCAAAAGCTGCTGCAGATTTTGGAGCAAATAAAATCATTGTTATCAGACCAAACCCTTTGGGGTATAAATTAAATGGGCTAAGTTATTTAGGTTTAGCTGCCTGATACTGGTGGAAAAATAATCCGAAAGTAAGGGATAACTTTTTTAAGGAAGATATTAGATATAATAAGGCGGTAGATTTCTTAACAGCAAAACACAAGAATTTAGAGATTATGCAGATTTGTCCTGATGATTTTTTGTAATCAAGTGTAGTGGGTACAAGTGTAGATGACTTAACAAAAGATTATCATGCTGGCTTAGAAAAGGGTATGGATTTCCTTAATAATTATTTTCTGAAAAACTAATTGAATAGATTTATTCTGGTGTTGTTTTGTAAGTTTGTACAATGAAAAAATTATACATTATATTTTTCTGCATACCTATATTCGTCTTTGGTCAGCAAGCGGTAGTTAAAGAAATAAAAATTGAGCCTTATATGTATACTCAGAATTATGAGCATTTTAAAAGGCTAGTGTTTGAATCGCCTGATTCTGAAGCAGAGTTTATTGATGGATTTAATTTTGAATGGGGGTATTATTATACTTTAAGAGTTAAAGAACTTGATATAGGGGAGTTGTCAGACGGAACCCGTTATGAGTATTCTTTGTTAAAAGTCATTTCTAAAGAAAAGGTATCTGATACGGTAATATTTAGAATGTTTATAGATCCTTTAAGGTATTATCATAAATTAGAAGAAGAGGGTATTTCTAATTACACTTTAAGTCAGTTAAATGATAGTACTTATCTTTATATGGATAAAGTTGAGATTGAAATACCTCACAAGTTTCTAGAATATTTTAGGAAAAAGACAAATAATAAAATTGGTTTTATAGGAAACTTTAAATTTGTTAATGGAAAAAGAATTAGATTAGTTAGTTTCAGATAAAACAAAACCCACTCATTTGAGTGGGTTTATTATTGGAGGACCTCTCGGTCCTTATTTTGAACTTTTTTCGAACTTAATTTTTGTTTTTTCGTCCATTTTGTATCTATTTATTCTCATACATAAACAAATCTTCTATTGAAGTTTTAAAAAGTTTTGCCATCTTAAAAGCTGTGGGTAAACTTGGATCAAATTTTTCTTTTTCAATAGCGTTTATAGCTTGACGAGAGATTCCAATTAACTCTGCCAGTTCTTCCTGAGTTAATTTTTGATTTTTTCTTAATTCTTTAACTCTGTTTTTCATTTATATTTTCTTGAGTTAATGATAGTCGAAGTTATATATATAAAGCTAATAAAGATGATTAAATATTCAAATTCAGGTTCTGAGTTAATAACTCCAAAATCAAAAGAAATTTCATATGTGATGCCAACAACAACAGCTAATCCTAATGTGATAGCCATTGCTTCAAATTGAATTTTCTTTTGCAGTTCATCATAAGTCTTAAATAAATTTTTATGTGCGATTATCATGCCAATTCCAATAGCTAAATTTATTAATAATCCTATTTTAGTAATTAGCAAACTATCCCACAGATAATTTACTCCTCCTGATAAAAAAGCTAGACTTGCTACCCAAGCAAAGCACCAAGCTAGCATAATTTTTGTTTGTATTTTTTGTTCTTTCATAATTATATTTTGTAAGGTTTAGTTTACAAAAGTACATAAATTATTTAATTATGTAAGGTTTACTTTACTTTTTAATGTAAAAACAATAAAACCCACTCAGTGAGCGGGTTTCTTTATAGTGGGCCTTACGGTCCTTATTTCGAGTATTTAAAACTTTTTTGTAAGTTTAGCGAATGAAAAAACTAATAATTATATTACTATGCTTTTCCTTTATTGGGTTTGGACAAAATCCTAATTATTCAGAGGATATTGCTCCAATAATCTATAATAAATGTTTACAATGTCATCATAGTGGAGGGATATCTCCTTTACCATTAGAAACATATGCTAATGCAGTATCTAATGCTGGAATGATATAACACGTTACATCCAACGGAGAGATGCCACCTTGGCCTCCTGATACACTTTTTCAGAATTACGCATATGAGAATACTTTAACTTTAGATGAAATTGCAAAAATTACAGATTGGATTACTGCTGGGGTTCCTCTTGGAGATACTTCTTTACTTCCGCCAATGCCAACGTTCTCTAACTCCTCACAATTAGGCACACCTGATTTAGAGTTACAAATACCAACATATTCAAGTACTGCAACATCAAATTCTGATGATTATGTTTGTTTTTCAATACCAACTGGTTTGTTGCAAAGCAGAAAAATAAGAGCTATTGAGGTTATTCCTGGAAATTTACAAACCGTACATCATGTACTGGTATCAATAGATTTATTTCCTAATAACTCCATAGTAACTACAACTAATTGTATGGGGCCGACAGGAGATATGATTTATGCTTATGCTCCAGGATCAGTAGCATTAACTTATCCTGCAAATACGAATAATTCTTTTGGTGTAGAATTACCTGCAAATAGTAGTATTTCGCTTTCCATGCACTATCCGGAGGGAAGTTTTGGTCAGGTAGATAGCACTAAAGTCAGATTCTATTTTTATCCACAAAGCACAGTGATTAGAGAAATAACAACTGAGTTTGTAATTAATGAAGGAATATTTGGAGCACCGTTTATTCTGCCACCAAATCAGATTACTGAGATTACAGGTTCTTTTGGACCAACAGCACAAGACTATTCTTTTATGTCTGTTTTCCCTCACATGCATCTTTTAGGTAAAGATATGGAATGTATGGCGGTAACTCCAACTAATGATACTATTAATTTAATCAGAATCAATAATTGGGATTTTGAATGGCAAGGATTTTATTTTTACCAAACCTTTATTAAAATTCCAGCAGGTAGCATGATATATGCAAAAGGAAACTATGATAATACCGTTAGTGCGACTAACCCTAACCCTGTTACTGTTCAATCTGGCCTTAATACTGAAGATGAAATGTTTATTTTTATTTTTCAGTTTTTACCTTATCAATTAGGAGATGAAAATATATCTATTGAAAACAATACGACAACAACCACTTACAATATTCCTATTAACACTCCAAAAGGAGAGCTGATTAAAATAACGGATATTTTAGGAAGAAAAACAAAAGGAACAAATCAGCCTCTGTTTTACATCTATGATGATGGAACAGTAGAGAAAAAAATAATTCTTGAATAAACAAAAACCCACTCAAACGAGTGGGTTTCTTTTTGGTGGACCTCTCGGTCCTTATTTCGAACTTTTTTAAGGTATTGAGTAAGGGCTTGGGATTTTAGAAAGATCTATCATTGCATACCATAATGATAAAAGAGTAAGAATAAAGACCCCAATGAGAATATTTTTCATACGATCCTCTTTACTGAAATCCTCATTTATCTTGGTGTAATAGTTACTTACAAAGTATATGGGTGTTATACCAAAAAGAGATATTGTTACACTCCAAGAAATAAGAAAATTTGCATAAGGCCAATGCATTATTTTGAATAGAACACCGAGTATTAATGTACTAAGAAAAAAACCTGCTATTGCGTGAATTATTTTTTTTTCTTTTAATTGAGAAAAAATAATAGAAGGCATGAAAATTAAAGAGAAAAATAAGAATCCTGATGTCAATACAATTGCTGCTCCTTGAAGGTGAAATGCTTTTAACAAACATCCAACAATAATAATTAAAGATGAACTAATTCCTATCTTTTTATTTAGATTCTTCATGATGCTAATATATAAAATAAATCTACTAATTTGAGATGGTTTATTTATTTTGGACCTCTCGGTCCTAATTACGAACTAGTTCATTCATCTTCTCAATTTGTTTCTTTGTAAGTTTTCCATTCAACCATTCGGAGCTAATTTCAGCATTATACTTTTTATAGAAATCTATAGCAGGACTATTCCAATCTAATACTTGCCATATCATTCCATTCAGATTATGTTCCTTACATATTTTGATTGTTTCTTCAAATAATTTAGACCCAATACCGAATCTTCTATATTCTTTTTTAATTACAAAGTCTTCAAGGAATAAGAATTTCCCTTTCCATGTAGAATAGCGTATCCAATAAAAGGATAATCCAATAATTCTATTGTTATCTTCAGCAACTAAAAACCAAAACCATGGGCGGTCTCCAAATCCGTCATTTTCTAAATCCTCTAATGTAATGGTTACTTCATCTAGAGACTTTTCATAATTAGCTAATTCTTTGATTAGTTCTAGTACTGATGGTAAGTCTTCTTTAACTCCTTTTCTAATAATTGTTTTCATAAAGCTAAAATAATAAACCCCACTCAAATGAGTGGGGTTATTTTTGGCGGATTTCTAGCTCCTTATTTTGAACTTTTTTAAAATTATTAAGTAATTTTGTCTTATGAATAAAATCATATTTATATTTTTAGTTAGTAGTCAAATATTATCAGCACAAACTCTTAATGATCTGTACTTTGGTACTGATACAACTTTTGATATTATCAGTTGGAATATTGAATGGTTTCCAAAGAATAATAATACTGCAAGTCAAGTGCAAGAAATTCTTACTAGATTAGAAGCTGATGTTTACGCTTTACAAGAAATTGAAGACACTACACTTTTAAAACAAGTTGTATCCAATATACCTGGATATGAGTGCTATTTTAAAAGTAGCTATTATGGAGGTTTAGCCTATGTATATAATACGAATACTATACAGATTAATTCGAAATATGAGATATTTACTTCTCAACCATACTGGAATGCTTTTCCAAGATCTCCTCAAGTACTAGATTGTAATTTTATGGGCAACAACTATATTATTATTAATAATCATTTCAAATGCTGTGGAGATGGCATGCTAAATACAAATAATACTAATGATGAAGAAAATAGAAGATTACAAGCTGTTACTTATATAAAACAATATATAGATAATACTCTTTTAGGTAAAAGGGTAATATTATTAGGAGATCTAAATGATGAAATAATTGATAACACTGCCAATAATGTATTTCAGGATTTTATAAATGATAATGCTAATTATTTGTTTACTGACATGCTAATCGCTCAAGGCAATAGTGCAGATTGGTCTTATCCTACTTGGCCTTCTCACCTTGATCATATCCTTATTACTGATGAACTGTTTGCTAATTTTCAAAATTTTAATTCGCTTGTTTCTGTAATTAGAATTGATGATTATATGGGTACTTGGAGTAATTATGAGAACATTATTTCTGATCATAGGCCAATTGGTTTAAAACTTGATTTTGGTACTGTAAGCTATATTCCAGAAAAAATAGGTATAGAAAGTAGAGCTTTTAAGGTGTTGGACATTTCAGGAAGGGATGTTCTGAAAAAGAAATCTGGCTTAGTATTCAAGCTTTATGATGATGGAAC
>CAJQHO010000058.1 GCA_905478185.1 uncultured Flavobacteriales bacterium
CATCAGTAGTTTGAGCATTGATAGCAATGCTCATTAAACTGAATATTAAAAGTGCAATTTTTTTCAAAATGTTAATTCTGTATTTGTTCTGTTGTTTTTCCAAATCTTCTTTCTCTGCTTTGATAATCTAATATTGCTTTTTCTAAATCAGCTCTTCTAAAATCTGGCCATAATGTATCAGTAAAATACAATTCGGAATATGCAATTTGCCAAAGTAAGAAATTGCTAATTCTGTATTCTCCACTAGTTCTTATTAATAATTCAGGGTCAGGAACGCTTTTTGTACTAAGATATTGCTGAAATTGTTCTTCAGTAATTTTTTCATTTCCTACTCCCTTATTTGTAATCTCATTTACTGCATTTAAAATATCCCATCTTCCACTGTAGCTAAGAGCTAAAACAAGTGTCATTCTAGTATTGCCTTTTGTCTTATCTATTGCTTCTGCTAATTCCTTTTTTGCCTTTGAGGGCAAGCTATCAGTATTACCAATTGTACTTAACTTAATGTTATTGTCCATTAAGGTTTTAGTCTCTTTATTGATTGCGGATACAAGTAAAGTCATCAGGGCATTTACTTCTTTTGATGGTCGGTTCCAGTTTTCAGTTGAAAAAGCATAAAGCGTTAAAAATTTAATACCAATTTCAGCTGCAGCTTCCACTGTATCTCTAACAGCTTTTACTCCATTATTATGACCAAATATCCTAAGTTTCCCCTTGGATTTTGCCCATCTACCATTACCATCCATGGTAATAGCTATGTGTTGAGGTAAATTATTTTTATTGATTTCTTCCATTAAAATGATTGCTGTTTAGTAATCGCAACCTTTTGTTTTGTTAGCTAACTTAAATGAAAGTGTAATGCCAGCAAAAGAATACCAATCGTTTTTATCAGAATTTCCTCTTTGATCATCCTTCAAATGAGTCCCTAAAGGATCTGACATAGAAATTGCCACTGGGGTCATATCTGTTAAGTCCCCACCAGGGTAGTTTGTGCTTACATCATCCAGATAATCAGTGAATGTTTTTCTTGTACTGTACTCAAAAATGATATTAAAACTATTGCTAACAGCAATTTTAACTCCACCACCCAATGCTGCTGAAAATTGAATTAAAGAATACTTTTGCCTGTCTGGAAAAGTTGTAGACCCCTGTCCTTCAGTTCCCATTTCTTGCAAATCAACCCACTCTCCATTAGTCGCAGCATTTTCAGCTTGGGGATTAAAGTTAAAAATAGAAACTCCTCCATATACAAATGGTGTCCAAGTATATAGTGGGTTCCCTGGGTCATATGGTAAGAAATTAAATTCTACTTGCCCTGAAAGTTCGTAAACTGGAGATCTAAAATGCAACCCTCTACTTGCTGCAATTGTATCATCAGAATCTCTTTCATCAGATCTTAAATTCAAATACATAATCTCTGCTTTGTAAACAAATCTTTTATCAATATTTTTTCTGATAACTAAACCAGCAGCTGGTGATGATTGGTTAAAATGAACTGTATTTAAATCACCTTGATAATATGAAGCTCCTAATAAAATCCCAATTTCTGTATTTGGTTTAAACTGTTGAGCTTGTATAGTGTTCCCAAAAATCAAGAAACTCAATAGCAACAAAACTGTTATTTTATGTTTAAATATTTTCATAATCATGATATTATCAATAATTGGCAAATATAAATAATCTAGAGTTTTATAAGTAGATATTAACTTCTTTTATCTAAGCCCCACATTAACTTGTGTCTAATAGTAGCTGTAAATGAATTATTCTGAGGTTGAATTAACTTAATTTTAAAATCTGCCTTCTTAATTATAAGTTCAGTATCACTATCAAAAGCACGAGATCTTGAATCTAATGAAACTAGAGCTAACTGGTCTCTGTCCTCAACTTTTAGTTTTACCACACTATTGTCATCAATTACTATTGGTCTTACATTTAAGTTATGTGGCGCATTAGGCGTAATGATTATGTTGTTTGTACCTGGCATAATAATTGGCCCTCCACAACTAAGTGAATATCCAGTTGATCCTGTTGGTGTTGAAACAACTAATCCATCTGCCCAATAAGTGTTCAGGAATTCATCATCAACAAATGCATCAATTCTAATCATGGATGAAGTATCTTTCTTAGATACTGCAACTTCATTTAATGCAAAATTCTTTTCTTTAAAGAGTTTTTTATCAGTATTTAATTCTAATAAAGCACGCTCATTTATCTGATAGTTTCCTTTAAGGATATCATTAACAGCATCATCAATTTGACCAGCAGAAATACTTGAAATAAAGCCTAATCTCCCTGTATTTATCCCTAAAATAGGGACGCTAGACCCCCTTACATAAGTTACTGCTTTAAGCAATGTACCATCACCACCAATACTGAATAAAAAATCAACATTATTACCTAATGTTTCATGAGAATTGAAAGTAGTAACAGCATTTTTAAAACGAATATTATTTTGCAAAAAAGTGTTAAATTTTTCTTCAACAATTATTTTAATATGCTCGCTTTCCAGCTTTTTAATTAAATGCTGAATGTACTTTGAAAAATGCTCAGGATACGGACTTCCAAAAATTGCGATTGTCATAATTTATTTTTTTGACCCAAATGGATTAGAAAAGTGTAAAAATACGCCTTTTTCTCCTAAATGATTAACAGAATATTCAATTCTTAATAATTTATCATAATAGGTTACATAATCTAGGGATATACCTTTTCCCCACAGTAATTTACTTTGCATAGGGTTACTAGCTTTATTTTGATTATCACTAATGTAGCCCATATCAGAGAAAATACCAAGGTAAATAGAATAATGAGATTTGTTGAATTGTTTCATTTTTACATAAGAAATTTCAAATTCTGTTTTTTCAACTATTGCAAATTTTAATGCTGTTTTACTGAGCCAAAATTGTTGTCCGTCAACTACATAATATTCATAACCCCTTACATAATCATTATAGCCAAACCCTTCTTCATGTGAGTAAGGTTGATAGCCATAAGAAGCTAATTTAACCGCAAAACTACTTCCTAAAAACAAACGATTAACGGGCTCAATATATTTTTCAGCTCTTGCTTTTAACTCAAAATGATTAATTGGACTTGTGCCTTTAAAATATTTTGTTGCTTCAGCACTAAACTGATGCCCATGCAAAGGATAAACTACATAATCTCTGTGTTCATCAGTAAAGGAATAAGTGCTTTTATAATAGTTGCCAGAATTTGAGTTATTACCTAAGTAATTGGGGTTTTTAAAAGTGACACTATCATTAACGGAAGAAGAAAAATAATGAAGTTTTAAAGCATGTTTATAATGAATATTTTTTCTGTATAAAAGTTCAACATTTGCTTCATAATCATTAGCTGTATACTTGTTTTCATCTTCAAAATATAACAGCTGATTATCTATTGTTTGATAATGAGTTTTCTTTCTTCTAAAGAGTTGTAGGTTTGTATTTAGCCCGATTGTTTTTTGCTTATTAAAATAAGGAATTTGATAAGAAAGTAAATAATGTTCTTTAAAGCCCCTTCTTATTTTGAATTGCAAAAGTTCGTTTCTTCCTCTAAAATTTTCCCAATTTAAGAAAATTCCATAATTTAATCTTGAAAAATCAGAATAATCATTTGCTTTAAATTCATCCCACCAAGTGTTAAAATTTCTTTCTGATATTTCAAAAACAGGGTAGGGCCAGAAATACCATTTTTCAGTTACTTCAATATAGATATTTCCCTCATTTTGAGTTATCTCTACAAAATTGAATAATTTTAAATTATTTAAATTTTCAGTACTTTCTTTTATTTTTTCCTTGAGAATATCTTGATTATAATTCTTGTTCTTTTGAAAAGTAACTTCTCTTAGAATAATTTCTTTTTTAGTTTTATTGTTTCCTAAAATCTCAATATTTAAAATGGTAGTTTCACTTTGAGAAAAAACGAAAGTTGAGCTAAAAAAAAGAAAAAAGATTAATGAAAATTTTTTCATATTAAGGATTTAAAAATCGCATTAATGATTCGTATCTGTCAGCAAAATCATCATTAGTTTCCTCAGTATTGAATGATGCAGATACATTGTAATCAAAACGCTCTAAATCTTTTACAATAGAGTTAATATCCATAGTATTTAGCTTTAATGTAAGTTCAATTTGCAGTGCATCAGGAATTGAAGTAATGTATGAACTTAATATTTTAGTATTATTATCTTCTACAATGCTAGCAATCTCACTCATTTGATAATCATTTTGATTCATCCTTAAAACAATAACCCCACCATTACTTTGTATAGATGTACTTTTTGCAATAGTATATAGTAACTTTCTATTCGTAATTGAACCCAAATAATGTTTTTCTTCATCTAAAACAGGGATTACTGTAAGGCTAAATTTTTCTAGTTCTTCAATAATATCAAAAAGGTGTTGAGTGCCAATAACACTTGGAGCTGTAATTTCCTCAAGATGTTCTTCAATAAATTCTTCTTCATTATCCCAGTTTAGGATTTCTTTCTCTGATAATATGCCTAAATAAAAGCCGTTTCTTACCACTGGAAGATGATTTACTCTTAGCTCTTCCATCAGTGAAATTGCTCTTAAGCCATCATCATCAGGATGTAAACTTATTAATGATTGAGAAATTAAATCAATTGCTTGCATATTGCAAAGATACTATTTTTTACTTTTGCTTTATAATATGACAAAGCTCAGTGTAAATATAAATAAGATTGCAACTATCAGAAATGCTAGAGGAGGAAATACGCCATCTGTGGTTGAAGCAGCAATAAATTGTCAAAAATTTGGGGCTGATGGAATTACAATTCACCCAAGGCCTGATGAAAGGCATATTACAAAAAAAGATGTGTATGATATTAAACCAATTATTAGCTCTGAATATAATATTGAGGGGTACCCAAGTCCTGATTTCATAAAAATGGTAGTTGATGTTTTACCTGAACAGGTTACTTTGGTTCCTGATGGCCCGGATGTCTTAACTTCCTGTGTAGGGTGGGATACCATTAAGTTCCAGGATTATTTGAAAGAGATTATTGCTGAATTTAAGGAGCATGGAATTAGAACTTCCATTTTTGTTGACCCAAAATTAGAAATGATTGAAGGAGCGAAACTTTGCGAAACTGATAGGATAGAGCTTTATACAGAAGATTATGCTACACATTATGCAGAGGATAAGGAAAAAGCGATTACTCCTTATGTATTGTGCACAAGAAAAGCAGCTGAACTAGGTTTGGAGATAAATGCTGGACATGATTTAAGTTTAGAAAATTTAGAATATTTTGCAAAGAATATTCCAAATTTAGCAGAAGTTTCTATTGGACACGCACTTATAAGTGATGCTCTTTATTTGGGATTAGAAAATACAATTCAAATGTATAAACGACTATTATAGATGAAATTATTTTCAAAAAAATATGGTGATAAAGGGCAGGATTTAATTGTTATTCATGGTTTGTTTGGCATGAGCGACAATTGGAATACTTTAGGAATAAAGTTTGCTAAATATTGCAAGGTGCATTTAATTGATTTAAGAAATCACGGGAGATCTCCACATTCTGATGAGTTTTCTTATGAGGTGATGTGCGGAGATGTATTAGAATACATGGAGGATAATAATATAGAAAAACCAATTATCTTAGGTCATTCTTTAGGGGGGAAGGTGGCCATGAAATTTGCATTTTTACATCCTGATAAAATAGAAAAATTAATTGTTGCAGATATTTCCCCAAGAAGGTATGATACTGATTTTCATCAAAATTTATTAAGCACACTTTACAGATTACCTTTAGAAAATTTTGAAAAAAGAGAGGAGATTGACAGTATACTTTCTGAAACTTATGAGGATAAAGGAATGCGCTTGTTTCTTTTGAAAAATTTATATAGAAACGAAAACAAGGAATTTGCTTGGCGTTTTAATATTGAAGTCCTTTTGGAGAAAGTAAATAACATACAAGAGGCAGATTTTGTAAAAGTAGTTTGTGATGTTGCAACTCATTTTATAAGAGGAGGAAACTCAAATTATATAACATCTGAAGACGAACTAACTATAAACAAACACTTTTCAGACTTTAGTATTGCAACAATTGAGGGAGCAGGACATTGGCTGCATGCAGAAAATCCTGAACGCTTTTATAATGAAGTTATGGGATTTTGTTTAATGTAAATTAAGCAAAGAACTTTAGGGAAATTAGTTACGGTAGAGTAGTGGGGTATTTTAAGTAATATCTATTCAGTTGGTTTGGTTACTATGTAGTTAGTTTCTTGTAAACCACCAGGTCGATTCCACTTAACTTTCTTAATATTTTCAACTTCAGAGTGTTTAACACAGTACGTATTAACAGATTCTTTATTTTCCAAGTTAAAAATTTCTTTATAATTTTCTTTTTCATACTTATGATGAGTAAGTTTTGTATCTATTATATTCCCACTAAATAGAAAAAATGATGTGCTAAAAAGGATTTCTAACATACCACAAAACTAATAAATTAAATCGATATCATTTTTATAGAAGTAATTAGGGGTTTAGTTAATCAAATCAAATTGATTAAAATGATGAGTAGTATGGTGAATAATAAGAAATTTAATTTTTTCACTTTCCATTTTACCATATATAGGATGATCTATTTCCCCTTTAAGATCAATAAGGTTCTTAAGTTTTTGAATTAGTACATCTTTTTCATAATCTAAATCTAAATTTTTATCAGATATTTTTAAAGATTTCACCATTGTTCTTAGATTTCTTGGAGTTTTTAATGGACTTAGTTTTGATATGTATATTAGAAATAATTTCCCAAGGGTAACACCAAAATATTTATACCAGAATGGGACTGTGATTTTTCCTAAATATAAATCTATAGATTTTGAACAATGTTTTACCATTTGAGATGAGTTCATCTTCCCCCATTTTCCAATAGTCTCTTTTTCAAGAAAATTTAGTTTTTCAATCAGTTTTTCAATACTTAATAATGATTTATCACTCATATTACCTTTCTTGTAAATACTAGAATCTTATAAGCTGACCTTCTTTCGCCAGATTAAATCCTTTTTCAAAAACTTCTTTTTGGGCAGAGCTTTCTTCAATTAATAATGGGTTGGTGTGGTTAAAATGAATGAAATGTATTTTTTGTTTATCAGCATCCGAAAGAGAAGAAAATAATTCCATACTTTCCTCTACAAATGGATGAGGTATTTCACTCATATCTCTTTTCAATTCTCCATTTTTATAAAAGGTAGCATCCAAAAAAGCGTAATCTACCTTTTTAATAAGTTCTGTTATATTCGTTTCCCACTTTTCCCATTTGTCAATATCCGGAATAAAAATTAAGGATTTGTTATTTATCGTAATTTCATAACCAACTGTTTCTGAGAATTCATCTCTATGCGGAACCAAAAAAGGTTTTATTTTTATGTTCTCGTTCAGATTAAAAGTAGAATCTGATTTTAGCGCTTTAATATTGATATTTTCTAATCTTACCAATTGACTCCATGGTCCGTTTTCCTCCAAGAAAGTTTTCATTTTTGGCATTGCAAAAACTGGCAAATTATCAGTTCCCATTACCTCCTTGCCAAAATGCATTAAGCCTGTATAATGCCCCATGTGGGCATGAGTAAATAAAATACCATCTAGTTTTTCAGTTCCTGTTTTTTGCTTTAAGAGTTGCAATTGCTCTTTGATATTTGGAGTGGCGTCAATAATCCATTGCTCTTTACTTATAGGATCTACAATTGCCAGACAAGAAGTAGTTCTTTTCAATTCAGAATTTTTCCAAGCTGCTGCACAACATTCTTTTTTACAATTCATTTGCGGATATCCTGCATCTTGCGCCACTCCTAAAGCCATTACATAAGCAGTTGTCGGGGTTTTTTCTGCTGGCTGACTGCAAGCAAAAGAAAATAGTATGATTAAATAAATTAAATTTCTCATTTTATGATTTTTTCAAAACAATAATAGTTGTCTTTTTCAGGCTTTAAATCTATTGTGCCGAGTTCTGTATATCCAAGCCTTCTGTAAAATTCCATTGCTTTTGGATTTCCAGAATAGGTATCCAATCTTATGGATTGATATCCTTCTTCTGCAACAACCTCTTCCACAAATAACATCATTTTTTTTCCTATTCCATCTCCCCATTTTTCTTCAACTACCGCTAACCTGTGGACAACTAAAAAAGAGTTTGTTTTATCTTTCCACCCAATAGTTAAATAGGTTTTATCTTGATTTTCATCAATATTAATTCCTCCAATTATTTCTCCATTTTCTTCTGCTACAAAGTAAGTTCTTGCTTTCAAGTCAGCTATAATTACATCAACATTTGGGTAGCTTGAATCCCATTGATCTATCCCGTTTTTAAGCATCCCGTTAACACAGGAATTATACATTAACATTATATTCCCAAGATCATCAGTATTTGCTTTTCGTATTATCATTGCACAAGTAAATTACACCCTCTAACATCAGCATTATTGAACCTTCCTAAAACTGAAAAACTACCATCATCAAAAGCTCTTCCTAAATCCTGTGTAGCAATAAACGGACAAGAATAGATATTTGCCAAATCAATTACATTTATACCTCCTGTTTTATTGTTAATTATTGATAGGGGATCATTTACATCTCTTGTTAATATTTTCATCCATGGGGGAGTTTTAAAAATATTATTTCCTTTTGAGTATCCTTGTGATAAAAGCTCAGTCATACCATATTCCGAATGTATGTTTTCAGTAGCAAATGAATGCTTTAATATACTGTGGATTTCTTCTTTTAGTAGTTCTTTTCTCTGCCCTTTCATTCCCCCAGTTTCCATTATAATGGTGCGTTCTAATTTCTGAGGAAACTCTTCTGCTAAATCAAGTAAAGCATAAGTTACCCCAAACAATATTGTTTTTTGTTTTTTGTTTTCTAATCCCTTGAGGGTAGTGGCTAATTCCTCATAATTATTGAGGTAGTAATTGCTTTGTGGATGTTTGCTTTTTTTTATTAAATCATCAACCATATAAATGAGTGATGAGCCTTCTCTTTCTTTGTATGATGGGAGTAAAGCAAGTATGCAATAGTCGGTAATATCGCCATAAAAAAGTTGAAATGTTGTTTGATAAGAGCTTTTGTACAGCTCAATATTGCTTACTAAATGTTTGCTTTGCTCTCCTGTAGTACCGCTACTTAAAAATATTTCTTCAATTACTTGCCCTTTGCAGATGATTTGTTCTGTTTTAAAAAATTCAAGAGGTAAAAATGGAATTTCATTTATATTTTCAGGGTTTTTCCCCCTTAATATAAGTGCAGCATAAGCAGCATAAGTTAGGTTGTTCTCCATTTGAAAGTCAAATATTTCTAATGCTAACTTTTCAAAA
>CAJQHO010000059.1 GCA_905478185.1 uncultured Flavobacteriales bacterium
TTAGCAATTTGTTGTAATAGTTGTTCATTTAATTTACTAACAATAGTATTTCCATCTCTATCTTTTCGGTAATCCGTTCGGTTGCCGTATTTGTTGTAGATAGGAATTGGCCCTCCTTTGCTGAGTCCCATACCTAAAGTATGAACGAATATTCCTAGTTCATTGGCTTGCTCAGAACTTTCAATTGCTTTTTCATCATGGCTTTCACCATCCGTAATAATAATGATAGCTTTATTTTGTGCATTTTCCATGTCAAAGGACTGAATGCTTAAATCGATTGCCTTTGCAATTTCAGTTCCTTGTGTGGGTACTATATTGGTGTTAATGGTTGATAAAAATAACTTAGCTGCTGAATAATCTGTAGTGATGGGCAATTGTACATATGCTTCTCCTGCAAAAACAATAAGCCCAATTCTATCACCTTCTAGTTTGTCAATCAAGCGGGAAATGGCAAGTTTAGCTCTTTCCAATCGGTTAGGTTTTATGTCCTCAGCCATCATGGAGTTGGAAAGATCAATGGCTATCATTAAGTCCACTCCTTCTCTTTTTACTTCCTCCATTTTTGTACCTACTTGTGGGTTAGCAATACCAATGATTAATAAAATGAAAATAAGAATAGGAAGTATGTTTTTTATTTGAGTTCTCCTTTTTGAAAAAGAGTGCATCAATTCTCTTATTAAACGGCTATCTCCAAAAAGAGCTAAGGCAGTTTCCTTCCATTTACTATATAATAGCATTGCTATTATTAAAACAGGAATTCCAAATAGGAAATTCAAATATTCAATATGTTCGTATCTTAACATTTAAGGAATCTGCTTTAAATAAGTAATTTGTAAAATGAAACCTAAAAATAATAACCCTAAAGCCCAAAGTGCAAAGGGTAAAAATTCCTCCGAACGCTTGTGAAATTCTGTAACTTCTATCTTTGATTTCTCTAAAGCATCAATGTCTTTGTAAATCTCTTTTAAGGAATTATTATTGGTCGCTCGAAAGTATTTTCCATCTGTTAGTGTTGCAATATCTTGTAAAGTTTTTTCATCAATTTTTACTTCTACTTCTTGGTATTGTATTCCGAATGGACTTTGAAAAGGGAAGGGAGCAAATCCTTCAGTTCCTACACCAACGGTATATACTCTAATGCCAAATTTCTCAGCAATTTCAGCTGCTGTAAGTGGTGGTACCATTCCGCTATTATTTACTCCATCCGTAAGTAAAATTATTACCTTAGATATTGCTTCAGAATCTTTTAATCGGTTCACTGCTGTGGCTAATCCCATTCCTATAGCTGTTCCATCATCTACCATACCACTTTTAACATCTTGGAATAAATTAATAAGCACATTATGGTCAGTAGTAAGTGGGCATTGGGTAAAACTTTCTCCTGCAAAAATAACCAAACCCACTCTGTCATTTATTCGCTTGCTGATGAAGTCCATTGCTACATTTTTGGAGGCTTCTAAACGGTCAGGCTTTAAGTCTTGTGCCAGCATACTTCCTGAAATATCCATTGCCAAAACAATATCAATACCTTCTGTTGTACTTTCTTCCCAATTAGTGGAAGATTGCGGGCGAGCCAAAGCAATAATCATTAAGTTTACTGCTGCAATTTTTAATACAAAAGGTAAGTGGCGTAATTGTTGTTTTATAGTTGGCTTGGTATCTATCGCCTCAGTTCCAGAAAATAAAATAGCACTGCTTTTGCTTTTGTGTTTTAGGCCGTGCCATATTAGTAATGCTAATGGCAAAACTAATAGATAGAAAAACTCACTATTTACAAAGGTGTAATTAGCCATTATTTATTTGCTTTTGTTTTGTTTGTGCAACAAAATGTTTGGCTAGTTGCATACTTTCTTTATTCTCAGTTTCTTCAGGTTTGCTTTTAGCAAACTTGGCTAAATCAGCTCTTTTTAATAGGATAGTAATGCTTGCTAATTGCTCATTATTTACTTTGCTTTTTAGCTCACTAATTATCTCTTCAGTTGTAAGTTCTAAGGCAATAAATTGGAATCGTTCCTCAGTGTATCTTCTCACAATTTCTGATAAGCTTGAATGATATTCCTTAATTTTTCCTTCTTGCCATATTTTGGCTTCCTCCAGATTAATTAGTTCTTTTAGTGCAATAACATCAGCAGGAATAATCACTTTTGGTTTTTCATTTTTGATTTCCTCTTTTTTATTGAAAACATATTTTTTAAGCAAGAAAATAATCAAAGCGATTAATAGAACGCCAACAAGCCAAGGCCAAATATCGCTCCAGCCAATAGGTGCTTCCATTGGTTGTTTTATGTCTTTTAGTTCAGCTCCTTCTTTTAAAGTTATAGTCTGTACATTTAGCAATAGTCCCTCAGTTTTACTGTTTTCTGAAAATGAAATAGGAGGGATGTAATAACTTCCGCTATCCCAAGATGTAATGATGAAGTTTTGTGAAATTATATTTTCGTTCGTGTCAAGTTTTCCTTGTTTAATAATTTCAATTCCTTCTACTAAAAACTCCTCATAAGTTGGCCAAACTTCAGTCTCGCTTATGGTATTACTAATGCTAAAATTGATTTGCTCCCCAATAAGTATGGAATTAGTGTCCATTACAGCTGTTTGCCCCCAAGCGATATTGCTGACTAATAAAAGTGCAATTATTTTTTTCATCTTCTATTTCCTCTTGTTTTAAAAAAGTTAATCAGGGATTTTACATAATCTGTTCCTGTAGTGATGTCAATTAAATCCACACCACTGGCTGGGAATAGTTTGCGTAATTTTTCTGTAGCTTTCAGTCTGTTTTTTGCAAAATTATCTCGTACTTTTTTGCTAGAAGTGTCAACAAAAATCATTTTCTCTGTTTCTGCATCTTGCATAGGTACAAGTCCAACATTAGGCAAGGTATCTTCTCTTGTATCGTGAATTCTAAGTGCAACTAAATCATGCTTTTTACTTGCAATTTTCAAAGGTCTGTCGAATTCCTTGCTCATAAAATCTGAAAGAATAAAACAAATACTTCTTTTTTTAATTACGGAATTAAAATATTCCAAAGCCCCTGCAATATCGGTTCCTTTTCCTGTTGGTTGAAAGGCCAATACTTCACGAATTATCCTCAAAATATGACTTTTTCCTTTTTTAGGAGGAATGAATTGTTCTACTTTATCTGTAAAGAAAATAACCCCTACTTTGTCGTTATTTTTAATGGCCGAAAATGCTAAAATTGCTGATAGTTCAGTAGCTAATTCTCTTTTAAATTGCTCCTGTGTTCCAAAATTTCCTGATGCTGACACATCTATTAAAAGCATTACAGTCATTTCTCTTTCCTCCTCAAAAACTTTTACAAATGGCGCGTTGTATCGAGCAGTTACATTCCAGTCAATGGAACGAATATCATCTCCTGGCTGATATTCTCGCACTTCCGAAAAGGCCATACCTTTCCCTTTAAAAGCCGTCTGGTATTCTCCTGCAAAAATATGGTTGGAGAGTCCTTTGGTTTTTATCTCAATCTTTCTTACTTTTTTTAAGAGGGCTGAGGTGCTCATTAAGGAATCTCTACCGCATTTAGTATTTCGGTAATAATGTCTTCTGAAGTAATGTTTTCTGCTTCTGCTTCATAAGTAAGTCCTATTCTGTGCCTTAGGACATCATGGCATAGTGCTCTTACATCTTCTGGTATTACATATCCTCTTCTTTTTATAAAGGCAAAGGCTTTGGATGCAGCTGCTAGGTTAATACTTGCTCTTGGTGATCCTCCAAAGGAAATCATGTCTTTGAATTTCTCCAATCCGTATTGTACAGGGTATCTTGTAGCAAATACAATATTAATAATGTATTGCTCAATTTTATCATCCAGATACACTTCTTTTACTAAATCTCTAGCACGTATAATTGCTTCTGGCTTTAGTACGGTATTGGCAGTTGGGAATGTTTTTGCAAGGTTGTTTCTTACAATTAATTTTTCTTCTTCTTTCTTTGGGTAATCAATCACTACTTTTAGCATGAACCTATCTACTTGTGCTTCAGGTAGTGGGTAAGTACCTTCTTGTTCTACTGGATTTTGTGTAGCCATTACTAAAAATGGTTTATCTAGTGGAAATGATTCTCCTCCAATAGTTACTTGGCGTTCTTGCATGGCCTCAAGTAAAGCTGATTGTACTTTTGCAGGAGCACGGTTTATCTCATCAGCAAGTATAAAGTTAGCAAATATAGGTCCTTTTTTTACTGAGAAAGTCTCATTTTTCGGGCTGTATATTTGTGTTCCGATAATATCTGCAGGCAATAAGTCAGGTGTGAATTGTAAACGACTGAATTTTGCATCTATCGTTTTTGCAAGGGTTGATATTGCTAGTGTCTTTGCAAGCCCAGGCACTCCTTCCAGTAATATATGTCCGTTTGATAGTAGGGCAACTAATAGGCGTTCACTCATGTGTTTTTGTCCAACAATTACTTTGTTGAGTTCAAGCATCAGCATATCAATGATAGCACTTTCCTTGTTTATCTTTTCGTTTAATTCTTTAATTTCAGTTTGTATTGTCTCAGTCATCATTATTTATTTAGGATGGCAAATTTAAGTGTTGTAAATTTAATTGCAAAAGGTAACGAATATTTTTTTTAGTTAGTATGTAATTAAATCTGTTTTCTATTTTTGCATCAAATTAAACAATGCGATTTTTTATTCAACTTTCATATAAAGGCACTGCTTACCATGGTTGGCAAGTTCAGCCTAATGCTAATACTATTCAGGAAGAAATTAATAAGGCTTTAAGTACTATACTCAATGTCAAAATTGAGGTGATGGGTGCAGGGCGTACGGATGCTGGGGTGCATGCTAAACAAATGTTTGCTCA
This sequence comes from uncultured Flavobacteriales bacterium, assembly GCA_905478185.1. Lineage (GTDB taxonomy): Bacteria > Bacteroidota > Bacteroidia > Flavobacteriales > BACL11 > UWMA-0277. The sequence goes on from CAJQHO010000059.1 coordinate 4,821, forward strand.
CTTTGATTGTAAAAAAGAGTTTGAAGCTAAAATTCTTATTCAAAAACTAAATTCTTTTTTACCATCTGATATAGCTGTTCAAGCTATTTTTGAGGTTAGTGCTGAGGTGAGTAGTCGTTTTGATGCTATCAGCCGTACTTATGAGTATCATATTGTTCAGCATAAAAGCCCTTTTGCTCCTGATGCTTATTATTTGCATCAAAAACTAGATGTTGATGCAATGAATAGGGGGGCTGATTATATTTTGGGTAAGCAAGATTTTACTTCTTTCTCCAAAGTTAATACAGATACTTTTACTAATAATTGTGAAGTAGCTCTAGCACATTGGGAGTGGGATAATAATGTGTTGATTTTTACTATTAAGGCGGATCGTTTTTTGCGTAATATGGTAAGGGCAATAGTTGGAACTTTGTTAGAAGTGGGTATTGCTAAAATCTCTGCTGACCAGGTGCTAGATGTAATTGCTGCTAAGGATAGATGTGAAGCGGGTACTTCTGCTCCTGCCAAAGGGCTTTTTCTTGCTAAAGTTGAGTATCCTAAAAATATAGTATCCTAAATGCAAGAAACGAATAATAAAAAACAAACAACTAAAACGGGTAAAGTGCTTGATTTTGATTTACTCAAAAGAGTTTTGGAGTTTGCTAAACCTTATAAAGTTACCTTTTTTATTGCTGCTTTATCGGCAATTTTACTTTCGGTTCTAGGGCCAACTCGTCCTTTGCTTATCAATCATGCTATTGATAATTATATTGTAATTCCTGATAAGCAGGGATTAATTAATATTACCATGATTTTAATGGCTATCTTGGTAATTGAAGGGGTGTTGCAATTCTTTTATATTTATCTGTCTACTTGGTTGGGGCAGTATGTTATTCAGGATTTAAGAACTAAAGTTTTTAAGCATATTTTATCACTTAGAATGAAGTATTTTGATAACACTCCCATTGGCACTTTAGTTACGCGTTCAATTTCTGATATTGAAACTATTGCTGATATTTTCTCTCAAGGATTATTGGTTATTATTGCTGAGCTTTTAAAGCTAATTGTTGTTGTTTCTATGATGTTTTATGTTGATTGGCGTTTGGCATTAATTGCCATGCTAACTATTCCTGTTTTGTTGGTGGCTACTTCTTGGTTTAAACGAAATATTAAAGCCTCTTTTCAGGATGTTCGTGAGCAGGTTTCTCAGCTCAATACTTTTGTTCAGGAGCATATTGTAGGTATGAATGTCGTTCAAATTTTTAATCGTGAAAAATCGGAATATGATAAATTTTTTAAGATAAATAAAGAGCATAGAGATGCTCATTTACGCTCTATCTTTTATTATGCAGTTTTCTTTCCTGTTGTTGAGGTGCTTTCGGCTATGTCCATTGGTTTAATTGTGTGGTATGGAGGTCATGGTATTTTGGAGGGTAAGTCTATTACGGTTGGTGAGCTTATAGCTTTTATTTTATTTGTTCACATGATGTTTCGTCCTATCAGGCAACTAGCGGATAGGTTCAATATTTTACAAATGGGTATTGTGGGTTCTGAGCGTGTTTTTAAAGTGTTAGATACTGAGGAAAAAATCATTGATAATGGTATAAAAACAATTACTGATTTAAAGGGCTCTATTGCTTTTTCTGATGTTGATTTTGCTTATAAAAAAGGGGAGTGGGTGCTTAAGGATATAAGCTTTAATATTGATGCTGGTAAAATGTTAGCTTTGGTGGGTAGGACTGGTGCTGGTAAAACTTCTATTGTTAGTGTGTTGAATCGTTTTTATGAAATCAATTCAGGCGCTATTACTATTGATGGAGTTAATGTAAAGGATATTGCTTTGGCTAATTTAAGAAAAAATATTGCATTAGTTCAGCAGGAAGTTTTCTTATTTTCTGATAGTATTTTGAATAATATTACTCTTTTTGATGCTACTGTTTCTAGAGAAACTGTTGTTGCTGCTGCAAAGGAAATTGGTGTTGATGAATTTATCAATTCTCTTCCTGGTAATTACGATTATGTGGTTGGGGAAAGGGGAGTTACTTTGTCGGTAGGGCAAAGGCAGTTGATTGCATTTTTAAGGGTTTATATTTGTGATCCTAAAATCTTAATTTTAGATGAAGCTACTGCTTCTATTGATACTGCTACTGAGGAGTTGTTGCAATCAGCTTTGGAGAAACTGTCTACTAATCGCACCACTATTGTTATTGCACATAGGCTTTCTACTATTGTAAATGCTGATAAAATTTTACATCTTAAAAACGGAAATGTACTAGAGGAAGGTACGCATCAGGAGTTGCTAAAAATTAAGTATGCTTATTCCGAGATGTTTAGCAAACAATCTGATGCAAATTTGAATGCATAAGACTGCCTTTATTATATATAGTAGTTTTTATTATTTTTTCGTATTTTTGTAGGATATGAAAAAAATACTATTTTTACTCTTGGCTCTAAGTGCTTTTAATGCACATTCTCAAATTGTTGTAGACAATACCCCTCCTTATGATGACCCTGTTTGGATGACTAACAATATTTTAATTGGAGGTGGTGTGTCGGCTTCAAATATTAATTATCAAGGTGATTCTTGCCAGATAGGTTTTTTTAATGCTATCAATACTTCATTAGGAATTGATAGTGGAATTGTACTTTCTACTGGTGATGTAAATGATTTAGATCCTGCATCTGCACCTACTTTTCCATTTATTGCAAATACTGTTATAGATCCTGATTTATTGGCAGTTGCTAATTCAGTTCCTGGTATGATTGGACAGTCTTTTTCTGTAAGTTCAGTAAATGATATTGCCATTTTGGAGTTTGATTTTATTCCAACATCTGATACTTTAAGTTTCAGATACGCTTTTGGTTCTCAAGAGTATTTTGCTTTTGAGAATACAGCATACAATGATGTTTTTGGTTTCTTTTTATCAGGTCCTGGTATTGCTGGCCCTTGGTCGAATGGTGCTGTTAACCTAGCGTATATTCCAAATACAACCCCTCAAATGCCTATTACAATTTCATCAGTAAATAGTGTTACCCCTATTAATCAGCAGTATTTTGTTGATAATCAAAATGGGTTAGATACTATTGCTGATGCTGATGGTTATACTACCGTTTTTACAGCTCAAGCTTTAGTGCAATGTGGCTCTACTTATCATATTAAATTAGCAATAGCTGATGGTTCTGATGGAGCATTAAGTTCATATGTTTGGCTGGAAGCTGGTAGTTTTGCTTCTCCTGAGTTACAAGTTTATGATAATTTAGGTATTGACTCTACTGTTATGGATATTGCTTGTGGTGCAGATATTATTCTTACTGCTAATGTTGCTGATAGTACTGCAACATTTGAATGGTTTGACTCTACTTCAGTAGTTTTTAGTACTGATTCTTCAGTTTCAGTTGGTACAGGAAGTTATGTTGTTGCTGCAACTATTAATGGTTGCACGTTTTTTTCTGATACGTTAGAGGTTATTTCTTTAGCTCCAGATTCAATTCCGCCACCTGTATTCGACTGTGCATCTGTAAGTGATACTCTTGTTTATGTGGATTGGCTTCACCCTTTAGGTGCTACTACTTCTACTCACTATTATATTTTTGGAGCGCTTAATGTTGGTGGTCCTTATTACAATGTAGCTGATGTTTATTATCCTACTGACTCATATATACTGAATGAGAATACTATACCTTTTGGTACAAATCATTATTTTGTAACTACTGCTTCCGAATGTTTTGACGCTGTTAATTCAGACACGATATCACCTATGCGTTTTAATATAAGTAGTTTGGATGTAAATTGTTGGGATGATACAGATGGGGTTATTAGTATTGGCGTTGATGATTACATTAATGTATTGCAGTATAATTTTGCGATTGATGGGGTTGTTAATACTAATTCTTTTCCATTGGATACTGTATTTAGTG
>CAJQHO010000060.1 GCA_905478185.1 uncultured Flavobacteriales bacterium
CGCCGCTTGTTTACTGGACTCAGCCTGTTGTAAGAGTTGAGGGTGGAACAGCAATTGCTAACTTAGCTATTTATCCTAACCCATCAAGAGATGTGTTTAATATCAGCTTTACATCAGAAACTGTACAAGACTTAAAAATTAGAATCCTTAATGTAGTTGGAGAGGTGATCATTTCAGAAGATTTAGATCAATTTATTGGTGAGTACACTAAGCAAATAAATCTGCATGAAAATGCAAAAGGTATTTATTTCTTGGAGATAGAGACTAATGATGGAGTGGTTAACAAGAAATTGATATTGCAATAAGTCTAGATGATATTTTAAAATATTTAAAGCTCCTAACAGCAATGTTAGGAGCTTTTTTTGTATTATTTGTAAATTCAAACAATTACTATATATTTGGAGTGTAGTTTGATGTATAAAATAGCGAGGGACCTATTCGGGTACCTTTTGAGTTGTCATATCTAGTAGGATATAGTACTGCTACCCCGCAATTAAAGATTAAAACTCCCCACTACTTTCTTCTTTTATATCATCATTTTTAATAGATGTTTTCTTGTTAGAAGATTTAAAGTTTAGTTTCCCGAAAGTGTATTTAAAACTAATTCCAAATGAGCGGAAAGGAATACTTCTAGTTGAAACTTGTGAGAAGTTTTCTCCAGCTAAATCTGTTGTAAATACTTTATCCTTTTTGAAGGGTTCAATAACTCTAAGACCTAGCGAACCTCTTTTGTTTTTGAATGTTTTCTTTATCCCAAAACTCATCATACTAAAAGTAGTTGAACTCCCTTGAATTGTTTGTGTTGGTGAACGGAAAAAACCAAAAGTTTCAGCTTTCCAGTTATTTCCTAATTTAACATTTCCACCCATGCTATAGCTATAAAGTAATACTGGATCTGTCCATTTATTAAATCCTAAACTTGCATCTTTACCAGTATATTGATACAGATTTACTGAGCCTCTAAAAGTAAATTTACTCAATCGAATTGAGCCAAAATAAGAAGCCCCATATTGTTTTGTTTCACCAATATTTCTGTAAGTAGATGTGGAAATATCATCTTCAATTTCTAAGAATGTTTCAATTACATCAGTTGAGTGTTTGTAATAAACTTGATAACTTCCTTGCGTGATTTTACCGAAACTATTTACTCCAATTTCAAACTGTTCAGTTAATGTTGGCTTTAAGTTTGGATTTCCTTCAGTTATATTTCTACTGTCTAATGAATTGGTATTTGGATTTATATTTCTTACTCCTGGTCTTGTAATTCGATTATTATAACTAAACTTTATTGACCTCATTGGGCTAAATGATTTAGATAAGACAAGGTTTGGAAGTAAATTGTAGTAAGTGGTATCAAATCTTGGTGTTTTATCAGTTTTCCAATTTCCTGAAACATTAGTTTGCTCATATCTTAATCCAGTTTTTAACCCTAATCCAAATGGAAGATTAATTTCAGTTGAGATATAAGATGATGGAACAAGTTGGTTGTAATTAAAAATATCAGCATTAGAATAGCCAATATTTGAACTATCGGAATATACCATTTCTCTATCTCTATTGATGATTTTAGCGCCAATTTCTAATTTATTTTTTCCAATTGGATGAGTATAGTCAACCTGAAAAGTCTCCTCCATAGTTTTCTCATCATTCTGATTAAAAGTAAGAGTACCTCTTTCATCAATTTTAGTATTTCCATCATTTAAATCTCCACCAACTTGAAAAGCAAAACTTAACTTTCTGTATTCATTGTTAGCAAAAGTTTTAGTGTAATCTGTAGTCCACTCCATATTAAGAGTGTTGTCAGTTTTATTTGTTATATTAATTGATGAGTAAGAGTTTGAGTCAATATGGCTTTCGTAATCAATCTCCATTTCATCATTAAATGGCATAGTTCTTCCTCCAAAACTAAAAGATGAATTGATAGAATTGTATGCATTTAAATCATAAAAAGCACTAATATTTCCTCTGTATCCATTGTAATAGTTTTCTGAAGAACCTGTTTGCTTTAAGGTATTTAAGTATAAAGTATCTCCCGAGTCCGTAATATCACTCCAATCATATCTTTCATATGAATTTGTTCCAACTCTTCCTGGCCAACTAAAATGTGAGCCACCTCTTGCAGAAAGCCCAAATCTGCCTTTTCCTAGTTTTAAATTTGCACTTAATCTATTAACTTTATCTCCAACAGAACCACTAGTAGTTGCTTGGTAGCCGTCAATAATTGTTTTTTTAGTAATAATATTTACAATTCCTGCATCTCCTTCACCATCATATTTTGCTCCAGGGCTAGTAATTACTTCAACACTTTTAATTTGATCAGCAGGAATCATCTGCAAAGCGGTTGCTACATCTGATGAAAAGAATGATGATTGTTTTCCATTTACTAAGAACTTGATGTTTTTACTACCTCTTAAACTTACATTACCATCTAAATCAACAGACAGGAGAGGAGCTTTTCTTAAAACATCAGTGGCATCATTTTCTGAGTCGTTTAAATCATGTTCTGCATTGTAAATAATCTTATCAATTCTAGTTTCATAAATTGCTTTTTCTTCTTCAATATTAATTTCACCAAGTAATTTTGAATTTTGATTTAGTGTAATATTATTATCTTTAAAGTCTGGTTTTGATTTTGAAGTTTTTACTTCAATTTGTTTATTTTCAAACCCAATAAAACTGATTCCAATAATATATTCTCCAACATTTATTCCCTCAAAAAGGAACCTTCCTTTATTATCAGTAATAGTACCCTCAATCAGTTTATTAGTTTTCTTATGAGTTAAGCTTACTGTAGCAAATTCTAATGCTTTTTTATTATCAGTATCTTTAACTTTACCAGATATATAGCCTGTAAATTTTACTTCTTGTTTATTTTTTTTAGTTGCTCCCGACCAAGCATCAACTTTTGTTTTTTCAGTTGTTTCCTTTTGTTTATCTTGTGCAAGTAATAAAGTTGGAATGATTAAAAGTGCAATTAGTAGTCTTTTCATTATATATTTTTATTGAATTTTGTAGTATTAATTAAAGATTGCAAGTTGATGAATCAAATAGATTCTTTTCTTTAATTATTTCAGCTACACCATGTGGTACAGAATCTTCCCAAGTTCCTACTTCACAAGCTCTAATTCTTTTTAGAATTTCCCTAGAGAATATTCCTAAAACATCAGGGTTAAAATTTAAATCTTCAATACGTCCATTGCTGTGAAGATAGTTGTATAAACCCTTAACTCTTGGGTGAATTGGAATATTATTGCTGTTTAATAATTCAGAATTATCAGTTGGTTTGTATGGGTAGAGGTAAAATCTGATATCTCTAGTAAAAATAATACCAAATGCCTCCATAATTCCACCATTTAAGTTCCGGTAATATTGCTCTTCAAACATATCGACTAAATTATCTACTCCCAATATAAGTCCCATCCTAGATTTAGTAAACTGAGATAAATATTCAATAATTTTATAAAACTTTCTATAGTTAGAAATCATTACAGTATAACCTAATGAGCAAAGAATATCAACTCTATCTAAAAAATCTTGTTCATTAACCTCTCCATCCGCTTTTAAATTACTTAAAGTGATTTCAAAAAGAATCTGTATGTCTTTTTCATCAACTTTTTTATTTTCTTTAAAACTAGCAAGCCCTTTTTCAAGCATGTCAATATTAACCTTAGTAACCGGCCTAAAACTACCCCTCAATGTAAGGATATTTTTCTTGTAAAGAATATCTGAAGGTTGTTGGTTAACGCCATCAGGAGTGAATATAACTGCATTAGTCATTCGTTCTTTTACTAGTGTTAAACTCAATAATCTATTGTCAATATTTTCAAATGCAGGTCCCACAACTTCAACCATATTTATCTCAAATTGATCTTTACTTAAATTATCATAAAGACTTTTTAAGATAATTTTAGGGTCGTTCTGAGTAAAGCAAGAATGAAGCAAGTTGGTTCCAATAATTCCTACTGTTTCTTGTTGTAATTTTGCATCTTGATCATTCAGTTTTACATGTAAAATAAAGTCAGAAGGTTTTTCATCAGGAGTTCTTTGAAATCTTAAACCAATCCAACCATGTCCTTTTAAGGTTTTAGAATAGTTCATTGTAGAAACTGTATCAGCAAAAATGAAAAAACGAGTGTCTTTGTAATTAGCTCTATTTAATCTATCGTCTAATAGTTGATACTCATGATCCAACATTTTCTCTAATCTAAGTTTGGAAACATACCTTCCGTTAGCTTCTTTACCGTAAATTGCATCAGAGAAATCTTTATCGTAAGCTGACATTGTTTTGGCAATTGTACCAGAAGCTGATCCTACTTTAAAGAAATTTCGAGCTACCTCTTGTCCAGCACCAATCTCAACAAATGAGCCATAAATGGAATCATCAAGATTAATTTGTAATGCTTTTTGGCCTGCAGTTAAAGTTACATTAGATGTCATGTTTTTGCTCCTTAAAAGATTAAGAGGCAAATTTATGCAGATAATCTTTAACAAAAGCGTATTTATCTATAATTTTACGGCCACAGATGAAAAATAAAATGAAGATAACTTTATTGGGTACTGGAACTTCACAAGGAATTCCGGTAATTGCCTGTGATTGTGAAGTGTGTAATTCTAATAATCCAAAGGATAATAGGTTGCGTTCTTCTGTGTTGATAGAAGTGGATGGTCAAACCATAGTAATTGATACAGGTGCAGATTTTAGGCAACAAATGTTAAGAGAAAATGTGCAAAATGTTGATGCAGTTTTATTCACACATCATCATAAAGATCATGTTGCAGGAATGGATGATATTCGTGCTTTTAATCATAAGTGGAAAAAGGATATGCAAATATATTGCACAAAATTTACTGAGCATGCTTTGCATATGGAGTTCCCATATATTTTTTCTGACAATCATTATCCAGGCATCCCTAAAGTGAATATTAACTTGATAGAAAACAAACCTTTTAATATTAATGATACAACTATTATTCCTATAGATGTATTGCATTATAAATTGCAAGTATTCGGTTTTAGAATAAATGATTTTGTCTATTTAACTGATGTAAGTGAGGTTCCTGAAAAGGAAAAAGAAAAAATGAAAGGGGCAGATTTAATTGTTTTAGATGCTCTTAGAAGAAATAAACATATATCACATTTAACTCTTGATGATGCGGTTGATTTGTTGCAAGAATTAAAACCTAAAAAAGCAATTTTAACCCATATATCTCATTTTATGGGCTTGCATGATGATGTAAATAAAGAATTGCCTAAAAACATTCAATTAGCGTATGATATGCAACAAATTATATTGAAAACATAAGATAATAATAATAATAATAATTTTGATACTCTCATGAATTAATCTTATTTTTACCAAAAATAAATTTAAATGAAAAAAGTAATTTCACTCCTATTAGTTTCAATAATTTCTATTGGATTATTTGCAACAAAACACAATCATACTGATGAATATGAAGTAAGATATGTGAAAGTTAAATCTGAACTTAATAAACAATATCAAGAGCAATTAAGGAATACTCAATTGTGGCAAAATTTTAATTACAATAACCCTGGTTGGTTTGTTATTTTTAATGAAGAAAATCAATTGCCTCATAGGGCATTTGGTGAGCCAATTTATACAAATGATTTAATCTCATTTTTAGCAACTAATAACTTTAGTTTACCAAATGATTTAAGATTAAAATCAGAAATAAAAAATGATAAGCATACTAATAAAAGTTATGTTCAGTATTATAATAACATGGAAGTTATTGGAAGTAATTTATATGCAAAATTCTCTCAAAATAATGAGTTGATTGCATTCGGATTAGATGTTTATAATGACATCAATTTAAGTATTATTCCTACTATTTCTGAGCAAAATATTATTTCTTTTGCAACAACAAGTATCACTAATAATATCACTAATGTTGTAGTAAGTGATGATTTAAAGGTTTTAGCAATTCCTACTTATCGAAAGTATGATTACAGATTGATATACGAAATTAAATTTAGCACTAAAATAGAGGAGGGCCCTGCTAATTACACTTGCTATGTTGATGCTCATACTGGTGAGCTTTTAATGAGAAAAAACTCAGTTATGTATGAAGCACCACTAAGTGGAACTTCCACTGTAAGTGGTGATGTTTATACTACTAATCCTTATGACCCTGCTGTGAATAAAAAGTTTGTTGATTTAAAAGCAATTGATCAGAATACAAATAACAATTATTACACTGATAATAATGGTGAAGTTGTTCTTCCATCAAATATTGGAACTCAAATTAGATACAAACTTGAAGGGCTTTATGCTAATGTTGAAACGAATGGAGTTACTCCTGATATTTATCAGAATTTAACTGCAAATGGCTCCGTACTTTTTACAAACTCTAACTCAACTATACAGGAGAGAACTGCTTATTGGGCGGTTAATGAAGTACATACTCATCTAAAAAATATTTTCCCAACTTTCACAGGACTTGATAGTCCATTAGAAACAAATATTGATGAGGCTGGGAGTTGCAATGCTTTCTTTGATGGGAGTTCAATTAATTTTTATGCAGAAGGAGGAGGTTGTAATGCAACCGCTAAAATACCTGATGTTGTGTATCATGAGTACGGACATGCAATTAATTCTGGAAGATACAATTCTGGAAGTGGGATGTGGAATGGTGCTATGAATGAAGGTTTTGCAGATATTTGGGCATTATCACTAACCAATTCACCAATACTTGGTGCAGGTTGGGATTTAGTTGATCCAACTATTTCTGTTAGGAGATACGACCAGGATAGAAAAGTTTATCCTCAGGATTTAGTAGGTGAAGTACATGCTGATGGAGAGATTATTGCAGGTGCTTTTTGGGATACTTATCTTAATTTAAATGATATGAATCAGATGCTTGATTTATTTAAATATACTTATGATAGTGGGGTAGATGGTGCGGATGGATTAGAAGGAACTATATTTACTGATATTTTGCTTGAGGTACTTTATGCTGATGATAATGATGCTAATTTAACAAATGGAACTCCTAATGATGCTGCAATTGTAAGTGCCTTTGCTTTACACGGAATTACACTACTTTCTAATGCAGTTATCTCCCATAACCCTGTGAGTGTAGCAGCTGGAAATTCAGCAATTAGTATCAGTGCAAGTGTAGGGATTACTTATCCTTGGGCTCTGGGCTCTGCTGATTGTCATTACAGATTGAATGATACTAACTCTTGGACTAATATGCCAATGAGTGGTACATCTTCATTTACAACAACTATTCCTGCACAACCAAATGGAACTGTAGTTGCTTACTACATTTCATTAACTGATAATTATGGAAACGAATCGGGAGTTACACCAGTTGCTGCAAATTTAGCGCCAATTAATAATGCCAATTTACCTTATTTCATTTTAGTAGGTTATGAATTGTCAGAAGAAGAAGATTTTGATTTTAGTTTTGGTTTTTGGCAGACAGGTACAACTAATGATAATGCCACTACTGGAATGTGGGAGATAGGTTCTCCAATAGGTTCGTTTGCTGACCCTTCTGATCCTTCAACAATTTGCCAGACTGATGCTCAGCACACTATAGGTGGTTTTCAATGTGCTTTTACTGGAAATGCAGCATCAACAAATGATGGATTAGGAACAAATGATGTTGATGGAGGGCATACAACTTTACTATCGCCTTATTATGATTTAACTTCATATACTAACCCTGCTTTTTCTTATTACAGATGGTACACAAATAGCCCTGCAAGTGGTGCAAATCCTGGAGATGATTGGTGGCAAGTGCTTATTACTGATGATGGAGTAAATTGGTATTATGTTGAGAACAATAAAAGCTCCGATATTAGCTGGAGGAAATTTGCTTTCCGTATCACTGATTATGTTAATTTAACGAATAATGTACAACTGAAGTTTATTGCTTCTGATAGTTTGCATTTGGGTCAATACCTTGATGGAGGAAGTTTGATTGAAGCTGCAGTTGATGATTTAATGCTTTATGAAGTTGCTACTAGTACAACATCAATTAATAATGCAAATGCAATAAAACCTGAGTTAGTAAAAATTACTGATTTATTAGGTAGAGAGGTTAATGTTGATGAGGTGGTAGATAAAACTACTTTGCTTTATATTTATAGTGATGG
>CAJQHO010000061.1 GCA_905478185.1 uncultured Flavobacteriales bacterium
CTGTCATTCCAGCAATCTTATTATACATTCTGAAATAGTTTTGCAGTGTAACTGTAGCGTAAGTTTGTGTGGCAGCTTCAATTTTCACGCTTTCTTTTGCTTCTATCGCTTGGTGTAGCCCATCAGAGTATCTTCTACCATCCATGATACGACCCGTTTGCTCATCAACAATTTTTACTTTATTATCCATCACAACATACTCAACATCTTTTTCAAAAAGAGTGTATGCTTTTAGTAATTGATTAATTGTATGTACCCTTTCACTTTTTATTGCAAAATCTCTTAATACATCATCTTTAGCTGTAGCTTTTTCAGTGTCGGATTGAGCTGATTTATCAATTTCAGCAATATTTCCACCAACATCAGGAAGAATAAAAAAGTCTTTATTCTCAGTAGAGCTAGTCATTAACTCCAATCCTTTTTCAGTTAATTCAATAGAGTTAGATTTTTCATCAATTACAAAATAGAGCTCTTCATCAACTAGATGCATTTCCTTATTTTGGTCTTGCATGTAGTAATTTTCAGTTTTTTGCAATTGTGCTCTTACTCCATCTTCTGATAAAAACTTGATAAGTGCTTTATTCCTAGGCAATCCTCTAAAAGCTCTTAAAAGATTAAGCCCTCCTTTTTCTGAATCACCTTCTTTTAACAGTTTTTTAGCATCAGAAATTACCGTAGTAATAAATTTTCTCTGTGCATTTACAAGTTGATCAACCTTATGTTTGTATTCGTTAAATTCGTGTTTATCTCCTTGTGGAGTAGGCCCTGAAATAATAAGTGGCGTTCTTGCATCATCAATAAGAACAGAATCCACTTCATCAACAATAGAATAATGCAATTTTCTTTGGACTAAATCTTCAGGGCGTTTTGCCATATTATCTCTTAGATAATCAAAGCCAAATTCGTTATTTGTACCGTAAGTAATATCAGATAAATAGGCTTTTCTTCTCTCATCAGAATTAGGCTGATGATTGTCAATACAATCAATGCTTAATCCATGAAATTGGAATAATGGCCCCATCCAAAGAGCATCCCTTTTTGCTAGGTAATTATTTACAGTTACTAGATGTACTCCTAGTCCAGTAAGTGCATTTAAATAGATTGGAAGTGTTGCAGATAAAGTTTTCCCTTCACCAGTTTGCATCTCAGCAATTTTTCCTTGATGCAATACAATCCCTCCAATTAACTGAACATCATAATGTATCATGTCCCATTTAATCTCAGTCCCTGCCGCATCCCAAGTTGTTTGATAAGTTGCAGTATCTCCATTAATGCTTACAAAATCTTTTGTAGCAGCTAATTCTGTGTCATTTTTGCTTGCAGTTACATCAATACTTTCATTTTCTGTAAATCTTTTTGCAGTTTCTTTTACAACTGCAAAGGCTTGTGGTAAAACTGTATTTAGAATTTTTTCTATTTTATCAATTACAGTTTTTTCTAATGCATCAATTTCTTTGTAAAGCTCTTCTTTTTCTTCTGTTTTAGTTTCAGTAAGGTTTGATTTCTCTTTTAGAGTTTCAATCTTAGATTTTTCTTCACTAATAAAATCAGAGATCTGTTTTTTAAATTCAGTAGTTTTTTCTCTTAATTCATTATTTGATAAAGAACTTAATTTAGAAAACTCCTCATTAATCTTATCTACTAAAGGAGTTATTTCCTTAACATCCTTATCGTATTTGTTCCCAAATAATTTACCTAATATGCCTAATAAACCTGCCATTTGTGTTTTTTAATTTAACGGAGTAAAGTTAATTTTTTACAAGAGTATACAAAATAAAAAAAGGTCGAATTCGACCTTTTTTATTAATATTCATCTTCATTAAAGAAGAAATCATCTTTTGTTGGGTAATCGGGCCAAATATCTTCAATAGTATCCCATTGCATTCCTGCCTCTTCTTCTACCAATTCTTGCAAATTTTCAACTACTTCCATTGGCGCTCCTGATCTTATTGCAAAATCAACCAATTCATCTTTTGTTGCCGGCCATGGTGCATCTTCTAGTTTTGATGCTAATTCTAAAGTCCAATACATTTCTTCTTTTTTTAAATCTTTTGCAAAAATATATGTTTTATTGAATTGAGAGTTAAATTGTTAATCTTTTTGCCACTCTATTTCTGTGCCACCATTATCTTTTAAAATAGCTCTAGAAAGTACAAACAAATAATCGGACAATCTGTTTAAATATTTAAGATGTAAGTTGTCAATTTCTGATGTTTTACTTAGAGTAACTAAATTACGCTCAGCTCTCCTGCAAACTGTTCGTGCAATATGGCATTTAGATGTAGTAGGGTGCCCAGAAGGAAGAATAAAATTCTTTAACATGGGTAATGATTCCTCCATTTTATCAATTGCTTTTTCCAACATTTCAATGTTTTTGGATGTAATATTGGGTAATTTAATTTTATCCTTTTCCCCGTCAAATGAAATAACAGAACCTAAATTGAAAAGTTGATTTTGAATGTTTAATAAAATTTCTTTATGGAATTCTTTTAAATCTTGATCATAAATATTCCCAATGAATGAGTTGAGTTCATCAATAGTTCCGTAACACTCTAATTTTACATGATCTTTGTCAACTATACTCCCTCCAAGTAATTGTGTTTGTCCTTTATCTCCCTTTTTAGTGTAAACTTTCATGGTTTAGAATTTAATGGTAAAATTTTCTTTGCTTAATTCTGATTTTATAAAAACAACTCCAACAAAAAATAAATCAATCGTTAATGTAGTTTTTTGGTGTGTCTTAATGTAATTCCAAGCATTCTCCATCCCCTCTGACCAGTGTACATCATCAAATATAAAAATGGTGTCATTGTTAGCGTATTTCAAGCACTTTTCAAAATAATCAATAGTTGGTTTTTCTTGATGATTTCCATCAATAAAAGCTAAATCTATAGTTCTAATTTCTTCAAGTTTACTCTCTAGTGTGTTATTAAAATCTCCTAAAGTGATGGATGTGTTTTTAGCATCTAATTTCTTAAAATTTTGTTGCGCAACTTTTGCTGTTTCAGGGCAACCTTCAAAAGTATGAACTTGAGATTCTTTATTTGCTTTTGCTAAATAAAGCGTGCTAATCCCTAGTGATGTTCCTAGTTCTAAAATATTTTTTGGTTTGTAAAACTGAGTTATTCTGTAAAGTAGTTTTCCAAATTTTGAATTCTTAGCAGAATTCTTTGCGACATCTTTAATTTTTCTTGTTTTATTATCATTAACATGGCTTCCTGCTCCAAAATCCGTAATTTTTATTGTATCCTCTGATTTGCATAAATCCCTTCTTAACTGCTCAATATTTTTGCAGTTTTTGTCATCAGATTTTTTATTTAGAACAATTGTGATAAACTCATATAAAAACGGAGCTTGCGCACTGTGTTTTGTTTTTGCTGTAAAAAAATACTTGATATATCTAAAAATGAGTTGCAATGCTTTCATAGGTTCAAAAGTACATTTTATTGTGCACAATTCACACAAAATTTACTGTGTGGACGAATCATTAATCTCCCCAGGGGAATGTTTTGTTTGCATTTATTACACATACCGAAATCAGTATATTTAATTTTGTGTTGCATAAACTGTAGTTGCTGCATTTTATTTTCTGCTTGCCTAAGCGCTGCTTCAACTACACTTTTATTATTGATAGCATCCATGCGTGAAATCCTCCCAATTGAATTTTCAGGAGCAATAGGCTTACAAAGTTCAGTATACTCGGCTATCTTTTTTTGAGTATTATCAATTTCGTGCATTAGTTTTTTATGTATCTCCTTTTTTTGTGTTTCGTCCATCAAGGCAAATGTATAGTTTTTTAATGTATTTTTGCATTATGATTATCGTTACAGGTGCAGCAGGTTTTATTGGTTCGGTTTTAGTTGGTAAGCTAAATTCATTAGACAAATCAAACTTAATTTTGGTTGATGATTTTTCAAATGATGAGAAAAATAAAAATCTGTATAATAAGCAGTTTACTCAACAGATTGATCGTTCAGAATTCATAGAGTGGTTCATGAAGAATGCTGAATCAGTTTCTGAATTTTATCATATTGGTGCTAGAACTGATACTACAGAGTTTAATGTTGAAATATTTAATGAGTTGAACCTGAATTATACTAAGGATTTGTGGAATATTTGCACTGACAATAGCATCCCTTTTGTGTATGCTTCCTCAGCAGCTACTTATGGGATGGGAGAGCTTGGGTTTGAGGATAATCATGATATTATTGATGATTTGGTACCTTTAAACCCTTATGGGGAATCAAAAAACAACTTTGATAAATGGGCTTTAAAACAAGAATCTTACCCTCCATTTTGGGCAGGGTTTAAGTTTTTTAATGTTTATGGGCCTAATGAATTTCATAAAAGCAGAATGGCTTCAGTAATTTTTCATGCTGTAAATCAAATTTCAGCTACCAATGGAATGAAACTTTTTAAATCGCATAATCCTAAATATAAAGATGGAGAACAATTACGTGATTTTGTTTATGTAAAGGATGTAGTTGAAGTTTTAACTTTTATGATGGAGAGCAAAAAGCAAAGCGGAATTTATAATCTTGGAAGTGGGAAAGCAAGAACTTTTAAAGATTTGGTTGAGGCAACTTTCTCTGCTAGGAATATCAAAAGTAACATTTCATATATAGATACTCCCATTGATATTAGAGATAAATACCAATATTTTACTGAGGCAGATATGCAAAAATTAAAAACTGTGGGTTATAAAAAACCCTTTACTAATTTAGAAGATGGAGTAAAGGATTATGTTCAGAACTATCTGATTGACAAGAAGTATTACTAGAGCTGTTCTCTCAAGTTTACTAAAAATCCTCTGATACCTTTTAGGTGATTTACAATTTCAATATTGTCAATTGTATCTTCTTTATTTTCTTTAAGTTTCATTTTAGCACCTTCCAAAGTAAATCCTCTTTCTTTTATTAAATGATAAATAATTTGAAGGTTTTTTATGTCTTTCGGAGTAAATAATCGGTTTCCTTTTTTATTCTTTTTTGGTGTTAAAATATCAAATTCTTTCTCCCAAAATCGGATAGCAGAAATATTCATTTCAAACATTTTAGCAACTTCACCTATCTTGTAAAATAGTTTTTCTTTTGGTAAATTATTAAAATCCATTAGTCAAATGATTGATTATTTTGAGAAGAAATTTCTAACATCTTTTCATACTCATCAGGGTTTAAATCATTGTAGTAGAAGTTAACAGGGTTTATTTTCCTGCCATCTTTATGAACTTCATAATGAAGGTGAGGAGCAACTGAAGTTCCTGTGCTTCCAACATATCCAATAACATCACCTCTTTTAACTTTTTGCCCTTTTTTTACAATGTATTTTGTCATGTGAGCGTAAAGCGTTTTGTAGCCATATCCATGGTCAATAACTACATGATTACCATAACCTCTTCTACTTCTTCTTACTTTATGTATTTTACCATCCCCTGTAGCATAAATTGGCGTTCCACTTTTTGCTGAGAAGTCCATTCCAGTATGTAGTTTTCTAGTTTTATATATAGGATGAATTCTATAACCCCATCCACTGGCCATTCGGCTTAAATCTTTATTAGAAACTGGTTGTATGGCAGGAATAGCAGCAAGCATATCGGCTTTATTTTTTGCTAATTCAATAATATCATCAAAGGATTTTGATTGTATGTAAAGTTGTTTAGTGATCTGATCAAGTTTCTTGCTCGTTTCAACTACTAGTTCAGTATTTTTAAATCCATTTAATTCTTGATACCTATTTACGCCACCATATCCAGCTTTTCTGATTGAAGATGGAATTGGGTCTGCTTCAAAAATTACTCTATAAATATTGTCATCACGCTTTTGAATATCATCAAGAACAAGCTCAACTTGTGACAACTTATCTTGTACTAAATCATATTGAGTGGTAAGCTGTGCAATCTCTCTATTAAGAGTTTTTTCTTTAGGGCTATCAAAAAATTGAAAGAAAACCAAAACCATTACAAGTCCTAAAAATGCACTCCCCATAAGGAAGTAAAACATTCGTTTTAACTTATTTAAACCACTAAGTTCAATTCGTTTGTAACTTAGTGTTTTAGTATCGTAATAATATTTTACCTTAGCCATCTTAAAATTATTGCGCAAATTTACTTATTTTGCATTAGATAAAGCATGAAATACTGCTGATTTCTAACAACTTATTGTGAATTGTAAAATTAACAACAGAAAATGAAAGCCAATACACTCAGAGCGCTATACTTAGATTTCTTTAAATCAAAACAACATAAAATTGTTTCATCAGCACCTATGGTGGTAAAAAATGACCCTACATTAATGTTTACAAATGCAGGGATGAATCAATTTAAAGATATCTTTTTAGGAGATTCTGATCCTAAAGATGTAAGAATAGCAAATTCTCAAAAATGTTTAAGAGTTTCGGGTAAGCATAATGATTTGGAGGAAGTAGGACATGATACTTACCATCATACCATGTTCGAAATGTTGGGGAGTTGGAGTTTTGGTGATTACTTTAAAGAAGATGCAATAAATTGGGCTTGGGAATTTCTTATTGAAGTTTGCAAGCTAGATAAAGACAGACTATATGTTACGGTTTTTGAAGGTGCAAAAGAAGATGGGTTAGAGAAGGATAATGAAGCATTTAATATGTGGAAAAACCACCTTCCTGAAGACAGAATTTTAAATGGAAATATAAAGGACAACTTTTGGGAAATGGGGGAGACAGGACCATGTGGACCTTGTTCTGAAATCCATTTTGACAATAGAAATGATGAAGAAAGAGTAAAAGTTAGTGGTGCGGATTTAATAAATGAAGACCATCCTCAAGTTATTGAAATCTGGAATTTGGTATTTATGCAATACAACAGATTTTCTGATGGAAATTTAAAGCCTTTACCAAATTCCCATGTTGATACTGGAATGGGATTTGAACGATTGGCTATGATAATGCAAGGGGTAAAGTCCAACTATGATACTGATATTTTTCAGCCAATGATTCAAGCGATTGCTAAAAAGGCAGGGTTGCAATATGGGGATAATGAAAAGCAAGATATTGCTATGCGTGTTATTGCCGATCATATTCGTGCCATTTCTTTTTCTATTGCTGACGGGCAATTGCCTTCTAATGTAAAGGCAGGTTATGTTATCCGTAGGATTTTAAGAAGAGCAGTGCGTTATGCTTATACTTTCTTGAATTTAAAAACGGCTTTTATGCATGAATTGGTTGAGATGTTGGCTAATGATTTAGGTCAGCAATTTACTGAACTAGAAGCGCAAAAAGACTTGATACAAAAAGTAGTAAAGGAGGAAGAGGAATCTTTTCTTAGAACTTTGGAGGATGGCTTAAAGCGTATTGAACAATTAGTAAAAAAATCGACAGATAAAATTTCAGGAAAAGAAGTGTTTGAGCTGTATGATACTTATGGTTTTCCTGCTGATTTAACAGCTCTTATTTTAAGTGAACAAAACTTAGGTTTTAGTCAAGAGGAATTTGATGTAGCTATGAATGAGCAAAAAGACAGGTCAAAACAAGCGGGTAAAATTGAAAAAGGAGATTGGACTGTGCTGATAGAAGATGAAAAAGAAGAATTTGTTGGCTATAAAAATTTAGAAACTCAAGTTAAGATTACAAGATACAGAGAAGTAACTTCAAAAGCTGGGAAACAATATCAGTTGGTGTTTAATTTAACACCATTTTACCCTGAAGGTGGTGGGCAAGTTGGTGATACTGGAACAATTTCTTCTCCAAGCGAATCAATAAATATTGTTGATACTAAGAAGGAAAACAAGTTAATTGTTCATTTTTCTGATGAATTGCCAACTGATGTTAATGCAAAATTTTCTGCAAAAGTAAATGCAATTGACAGAAAAGCATCTGCAAGAAATCATACTGCAACTCATTTATTGCACGAAAGTTTGCGAACTATTTTAGGAGAGCATGTGGCTCAAAAAGGGTCTTTAGTAAATCCGAGTTATTTGCGTTTTGA
>CAJQHO010000062.1 GCA_905478185.1 uncultured Flavobacteriales bacterium
CCTTACTCCTATTGCTAAAATTATAAGCTCAGCAGTTGTGGGTGTAGAGCCAAGAATCATGGGAATAGGGCCTGTTGTGGCATCCAATAAAGCCCTTGAAAAAGCAGGCTTAACAATGAAAGATATTGATATTATTGAACTGAATGAGGCTTTTTCAGCTCAGGCGCTAGCTTGTATTCGTGAATGGGGATTAGAAGATAATGACCCAAGAATAAACCCTAATGGAGGAGCAATTGCATTGGGACATCCACTTGGAGTAAGTGGTACAAGAATTTTGCAAACTGCTGCTATTGAACTTAAAAAACAAAATAAACGATATGCCTTAGTCACTATGTGTATTGGTGTTGGTCAAGGTTATGCGACAATAATTGAAAGAGTATAAAATGACATTACAAGAATTTAAAAACAGTTTAGAAAATAGAAGTGATTTATCATTTATAATTGAAAATGGAATAAAAATACCAGCTTATTTTCATATTACTGAAATGGGTGTAAAAACCAAATACTTTATGGATTGTGGTGGGGTAATGAGAAAAGATTCTAAAATAACTTTTCAATTATGGACTTCAGATGACTATGAACATAGATTATCATGCTATAAATTATCTGCAATAATTAAAAAAGCAGAATCATTAATTAAAGAAGATTTAGATAATTTAGAAGTTGAGATGGAATATCAAGATTATACAATAGGATTATATTCTGTTAATTTAATAGATGATAAATATATATTAGAACCTACTTTAACGGATTGTTTAGCAAAAGAAGCTTGTGGTATTGATCAGCCTAAACAAGAAATAGAAACAAGTGAATGTTGCACAAGTGATGGGTGTTGTTAGAAATTTAAAAAGCTATTAATGATTTACGAATTTAACGGATATAAACCAGTAATACATAAAAGTTCCTTTGTACATAAGGAGGCAACTATTATTGGCAATGTAATTATCGGAAAAAATGTATATATCGGAGCTGGAGCAAGTTTAAGAGGTGATTGGGGGCAAATAACTATTGAAGATGGTTGCAATGTTCAGGATAACTGTATTATTCATATTTTTCCAGGAAAAGATGTAATACTACAAGAAAATGCTCATATCGGACATGGTGCTATTATTCATGGAGCAAATATTGGTAGAAATACGCTAGTTGGTATGAATGCAGTAATAATGGATGATGCAAATGTCGGAGATGAGTGTATAGTTGGTGCGCTTTGTTTTGTAAAAGGAGAGATGCAAATTCCTAACCGGAAAATAGTGGTGGGTAATCCTGCACAGGTTAAAGGAGATGTTTCTGACAATATGATAAACTGGAAAAGTAAAGGGACACAGTTGTACCAAGAGTTGCCAGAAGAATGCAAAACTTTAATGAAAGAATGCACACCACTAACAGAGATTGAAAATAATAGAAAGAAGAAGCAAGACATAAGTTTTGAAACTTGGAAAAAGACAAAATGAAAAAACTACTACTTATATTACTTTGCTTACCAATGCTATTTTCTTGTGGAGCAGAAAAAAAACAAGACAATGACTTAACCAGAGAAAACCTAAAAGGTAAGATAAAAGAAATGACAATATATGTATTTAATGTTAGGGAATCTTTTGGGGAATTAGAGAAAGGTAATCTAATGTGGAAGAATAAGTGTAAATATGATGAGGATGGCAATAAAACTGAAGAAAGGTATTATAAAGATGGAGAACTAATTTGGAAGGAAAAGTATAAGGATGGCAATAAAACTGAAACAAATTATTATAATAAAGATGGAGAACTAAAAGAGAAACAAAAGAATAAATATGATAAGGTTGGAAATAAAACTGAAACAAATTATTATAATAAAGATGGAGAACTAACTTGGAAGGAAAAATACAAATATAATGAGGATGGTAATATAACTGAGATGAGTGAATATTATGAAGATGGAGAGCTAGGAGGTAAGGAAAGGTACAAATATGAAGATGATGGTAATATCGAAATGAGTTATTCTGATGGAAATGGAAAGCTATTATGGAAGTATAAGCGCAAATATGATAAGGATGGTAATATAACTGAGAGTAGTTATTATAATAAAGATGGAGAGCTAGGCAGTAATTATAAGCGCAAATATGATAAGGATAGTAATATAACTGAGGATAGTTATTATGATAGGTTAGATGGAAAGCTATTATGGAAGTATAAGCGCAAATATGATAAGGATGGTAATATAACTGAGGAAAGTAAGTATGATAAAGATGGAGAACTAGAGGAGGTGGAAAAATGGAAGCATAAGTACAAATATGATGTGTTTAATAATAATTGGATTTTAAAGACATCATCTGATAATACTATTACAGAAAGAGAAATAGAATACTACAAATAAGTTAGCATATTATTCTAAATCTATGTTAGAAGACTATGATATTTAAGAAAGAAAATATGAAAAACTACAACAATTACGCATTAGGAAAATGGACGAAAGGAGAAGGAGATGGTACGCCTCTTTTTAATGCAATTACAGGAGATGAATTAGGAAGAGCATCCTCAAAAGGATTGGACTTTTCTGAAATGATGAGTTATGCCCGTAAAGTTGGGGGTCCAAAATTAAGGAAAATGACCTTTCAAGAAAGAGGATTGATGTTAAAAGCATTAGCGTTTCACTTACATTCTATAAAAAATAAATTCTATGCTTTAAGTTCAGAAACAGGAGCAACTAAAGTAGATTCTTGGATTGATATTGAAGGAGGAATTGGTAATATTTTCGCCAATGCATCTCTTAGAAAAAACTTTCCTGACCTGCCGTATCATGTGGATGGAGATATGGCCCCACTATCTAAAAATGGAACTTTTATCGGTCATCATATTATGACTCCAAGGGAAGGTGTTGCTATTCATATAAATGCCTTCAACTTCCCAATTTGGGGAATGTTGGAAAAAATTGCAGTAAACCTTATGGCAGGAGTTCCTGCTATTGTAAAACCGGCAACTAGTACTTGTTTCCTTACAGAAATGATGGTAAGAGAAATTGTAGATTCTAAAATTTTACCAGAAGGAAGTTTACAATTAATTTGTGGTAGTGCCAGAGGGATTATTGATAAAGTAGAAACAGGAGATATTGTAACCTTTACAGGAAGTGCATCAACAGGAATGATGTTAAAATCTAATCCAAGACTCATAGAAAAAGCAGTTTCTTTTAACATGGAAGCAGATTCCTTAAACTGTTCTGTTCTTGGAGAAGATGCAGTTCCTGGAACTGCAGAATTTGACCTTTTTATAAAAGAAGTACAAAGAGAAATGACAGTAAAAGCAGGACAGAAATGTACTGCAGTAAGAAGAATAATTGTTCCCGAAAAATTAGTAGAAGATGTACAAATTGCACTAGGAAAACGACTCTCAAAAACCACCATTGGAGACCCTTCAGTTGAGGGAGTTAGAATGGGATCTTTGGCAGGAAATGAACAGAAAATAGAAGTAACAGAAAAAGTAAAACAACTATCTGAAACACAAGAAATTGTTTACGGAAGTTTGGAAGAATTTGAAGTAACAGGAGCAGATAAAAATAAAGGAGCATTTATCTCTCCTATCCTATTTTTAAATGATGATCCGTTTAACAAAACTGATTGTCATAATATTGAAGCATTCGGGCCTGTTTCTACAATTTTACCTTACAAAACGATAGAGGAAGCAATTGAACTTGCTAAGATGGGTAAAGGTTCTTTGGTCTGTTCTATCATTACGAACGATATGAAGATTGCAGAACAATTCGTATTGGGTGCTGCATCTATGCACGGTAGAATATTAGTCTTGAATGAAGCTTGTAGTAAGGAAAGTACAGGTCATGGTTCTCCTATGCCACTACTTACACATGGTGGGCCAGGTCGTGCTGGTGGTGGTGAAGAAATGGGTGGAGTTAGAGGAATAAAACATTATCTGCAGAGAACAGCAATACAAGGACATCCTACAACTATTACGACACTTACCAAACAATATCAAGTTGGTGGAGCACAAAATACAGAAGGACCTCATGTCTTCCGTAAGCACTTTGAAGAAATTGAAATTGGAGATACTGTAATTACGGACACACATTTAGTTACCCTAGATAATATTGAAGATTTTGCCGAACTTTCAGGAGATAAATTCTATGCTCATATGGATGAAAATTCTTTGGAGGGAACCATATTTTCTGAGCGTGTTGCTCATGGATATTTTATTATGAGTAAAGCAGCAGGATTATTTGTTGATCCTGCAAAAGGACCTGTACTCTTAAACTATGGAATTGATGAATGTAGATTCACAAAACCTGTATATCCTGGAATGACAGTTGGAGTTCGTTTTACAGCAAAAGAAAAAATAAGCCAAGAAAAAAGAGAGGATGATGAATTTGCAAAAGGAATTGTGAAATTCTTGGTAGATGTATATGATGATGATGGAGAAACAGTAATGTTAGCTACTATATTAACTATGGTAAGAAAATTCGATCAATCTTAAATTTATATTATGAAAAAACTATTATTACTATTACTTTGCTATCCATTTATTGGATTTAGTCAACCCGCAAACTACAATATTACCGTAAACACCAATAATGCTTGGTCAGGAAATCTATTCTTTCAAAGAGGGGGAACACCTCAAAAACCTGTTAAAATTGTTGATTCAACAGGAATAGAAATATTTTCAGAAAATTGGGGTATGAAGGGATGGGACTTTAAAGTTAATTACAATAACAAACTTAGTTATTTCGACAGACAATCAAAAGGATGGTTTATCATGGATTCCCTCCAAAATGAAGTAGATTCTGTATATATGCAGAATGGATATATAGCTGACAATCATGATTTCTTGGCTTTGGCAAATGGAAATTATGTTCTTATAGCTTATGACGAACAGCCTTATGCAATGGATACTGTTGTAGCAGGAGGTGATCCAAATGCAATAGTTGAAGGTTTAATAATTCAAGAGTTAGATCCAAATCATAATGTAATCTTTGAATGGAAAAGTTGGGATCATTTTCATGTAACAGATAACACTTACATGAGTCCATGGACTGGTTCAAATCTTGAGTTTATCCATGGAAATGCAATTGACATTGATTATGATGGGCATTTTATTATATCCAGTAGAGGATTGGATGAAATAACAAAGATACACAGAACAACAGGAGAAGTTATTTGGAGATGGGGAGGTTCTCAAAATCAGTTTACATTCGTAAATGATTATCCTTTTACTCATCAACACTCAATAAGAAGTTTAGGAAACAATAGATATTTGATGTATGATAACGGTAATTATAGTGGGCAATATTATCCAAGCGGAAATAATGTTTCAAGAGCGGTTGAATATGAATTAGATACTATTTTAATGGAAGCTATACAAGTATGGGAATTTATTCATCCCGATTCATTATATACCCCATCAATAGGAGGGGCACAAAGATTACCAAATGGAAATACTATTATTAATTTTGGAAATTTACAATTGTTAAACATGGGCTCTATTGTTACAGAGGTTGACGCTAACAATCAAATAGTATTTCAATTAGAGTATGCTAATGGAGGAAATTTGTATCGTGCACAAAAGTTTGATTGGTTTTTTTATACTCCTATTCTAGGTTGTACGGACTCATTGGCTTCAAATTACAACCCACTCGCAACAATTGATGATAGTAGTTGTGTTTACTGTAATCATACAGTAATTGTTTCTACAACTAATGTAAGTTGTAATGGATATAATGATGGAAGCATTATTGTAACTGCTTCTGGTGGTATGCCTCCTTTTCAATATTCATTGGGTGGAGGACTATCACAAACTAATGGTACATTTACAAACTTAGCTGCAGGAACATATTCAGTTGATGTTACAGATGTAAATGGCTGTATGATATTTCATACAGTTGTAATTACTGAACCTCCTGCTTTAAGTATTTCAATAACCTCTACTGATGAGACTTCTGCATTGAATGATGGTTCAGCTACTGCTACCGTTCAAGGAGGTACCGTCACTTATGCTTATGCTTGGAGTAATGGAGGGACAGGTAATTCACAAGTTAATTTAGCGCCTGGTTTATTTACCGTTATAGTAACGGATGCTAATGGATGTGTCATTTCAGATACATCCTCTGTGAATGCTTATAATCCTACTGGGATTATAAATATTAATAATACTAGTAAAACTCTAATTAAGATTACTGATGTATTAGGACAAGACACAAAAGAGAAAGCCAACACTACCCTATTTTATATTTATGATGATGGAACAGTACAGAAAAGAATAATAATTGAATAAGATGACAGAATACGTAAAGATAAAAACAGAAAACGGAATAGGAAAAATTGAATTTTTTCATCCACAATCCAATTCCTTACCAGGACATATATTAGCAGAATTAGCGGCTAAAATAACCAAAGCAGGAGAAGATGATAACATAAAAGTAATCATCCTAAAAAGTGCAGGAGAAAGAGCCTTTTGCGCAGGAGCATCTTTTGATGAGTTAATTGCAATTGATAATGAGGCAACTGGGAAACAATTCTTCTCAGGATTTGCTAATGTGATAAATGCAGCCCGTAAATGTCCAAAATTTATTATTGGGCGTGTGCAAGGTAAAGCTGTTGGTGGTGGTGTCGGTATGGCATCTGCAACTGATTATTGTTTTGCAACTAAGTTTGCATCTGCTAAATTATCAGAACTTGCTATTGGAATTGGTCCTTTTGTAGTTGGTCCTGCAGTAGAACGTAAAATAGGAACTTCAGCATTTTCTGCTATGACGATAAACGCAACTAAATGGTTTGATGCAGAATGGGCGCGTGAAAAAGGATTGTACACAGAAATATTTGATTCAGCAGAGCAAATGGATATTGAAGTAGCAAAACTAGCCACTACCCTATCTAATTTTAATCCTGAGGCAATGGAAGGATTAAAAAAAGTAATGTGGCAAGGAACTGAACATTGGGATACACTTTTAATGGAAAGAGCAGTAAGTAGTGGAACTTTAGTTTTATCTGATTTCACTAGAAATGCAATTAATAAGTTTAAAACAAAATAATGAGTAATAAACTCTCTAAAGATATTTACAAAAAAGCATATACTTTAATGTGTAGCGCTCGTGCAATGAGCGTTTTGTTTGAGAAAAACAAAGAGGTTACTTCCAAATATGTGCACGCTACATCCAAAGGACATGAAGCAATTCAATTGGCAGTTGGGTTACAACTTACCGAAAATGATTGGGTAGCACCTTACTATCGTGATGATTCTATTCTACTAGGGATAGGGATCCAACCTTATGAACTTATGTTGCAATTATTGTGTAAAAAAGATGATCCTTTTTCTGGGGGTAGAACCTACTATTCTCACCCTTCATTAAACAGAGAAGGATTTCCAAAAATTCCACATCAATCCTCAGCAACAGGAATGCAAGGAATACCAACGACAGGAGTTGCAATGGGAATTCAATACCAAGAAAATGAAGGATTAACAAAACCTAAAAAAGGAGAAGAACCAGTGACAGTATGTTCATTTGGAGATGCATCTATTACTGAAGGAGAAGTTGCAGAAGCCTTTCAGATGGCAGCACTTAAAAAACTACCAATCTTGTATTTAGTACAGGATAATGAATGGGATATTTCAGCACATGCATCAGAAATGAGAGCAGTAGATGCAACTCATTATGCAAAAGGTTTCGGACTAAAAACCTATACCATTGACGGAACAGATTTTACAAAATCATACGAAACAATTCAAAAAGCATTTAAGGAAATTAGAGAGAAAAGAACTCCCTTATTGATTCATGCAAAAGTTCCCCTTTTGAATCACCACACTTCTGGCGTAAGGATGGAATGGTATAGAGATGATTTGGAGGAGGCAAGAGGCAGGGATCCATTTCCAAAATTGCAAGCCGAACTATTAGCAAATGGTTTTACTGAAAAAGATTTAATTCAGATAGATAAAAAAGCAAAGATAGTAGTAGAAAACGATTATAAAAAAGCATTAAAAGCTAAAGATCCAAATCCTGAAGATTTATTTTTGCATGACTTTGCCCCTACTCCTATTTTAGAAGAAAAAGGAGAAAGAGCTCCTAAAAATAAAGAAGCAACTGTAATGGTTGATTCTGCCCTATTTGCAATAAAAGAATTGATGGCAAAACATCCTGAATCTTTATTATACGGGCAAGATGTTGGAAAAAGATTAGGAGGGGTTTTCCGTGAAGCAGCAACCCTAGCACAAACCTTTGGAGACAATAGAGTATTCAACACGCCAATACAAGAAGCATTTATTATTGGAAGTACAGTTGGAATGTCAGCAGTAGGATTAAAACCTATTGTTGAAGTACAGTTTGCTGATTATATTTGGCCAGGGCTTAACCAACTTTTTACTGAGGTGAGTCGTTCCAATTATTTATCAAACGGAAAATGGCCTGTGAGCTGTATCATTCGTGTCCCTATTGGAGCATACGGTAGTGGAGGTCCTTATCATTCTTCTTCTGTAGAAACCGTACTAACTCAAATAAAAGGGATTAAAATTGCTTATCCTTCAACTGGTGCTGATTTAAAAGGACTCATGAAATCTGCTTATTATGACCCAAATCCTGTAGTTATTTTAGAACACAAAGGATTGTACTGGAGTAAAATAAAAGGAACACTTGCAGCAAAAACAATTGAACCCTCTGAAGATTATGTTATTCCTTTCGGGAAAGGTAGAATTGCTTTAGAAGCAGATAATTTTGAAAATACCATATGTATTATTACTTACGGAATGGGGGTGCATTGGGCATTAAATGCAGCCAAGCACAATAAAGGGAAAGTAGAAATTATTGATTTAAGAACTATCAATCCACTGGATGAAAAACTTGTTTTTAATACAGTAAATAAACATGGGAAATGTTTAGTGCTTACTGAAGAACCCTTCCGAAATTCCTTTGCACAAAGTTTAGTAGGTAGCATACAAGAACATTGTTTTGAAAACTTAGATGCTCCTGTTTATGTTATGGGCTCAGAAAATTTACCAGCAATACCACTTAATTCAACTTTGGAAGCAACCATGCTACCAAATGCAGAAAAAGTTAGTGAAAAGATTGAGAAGATTTTAGCTTACTAATACTCAATCCTAGCATGATGGATATTTACTAGTTTCTTTTTGAAGAGTCTCTTTATCTGATTTATCTCTTTAAAAGTTATGTCAGCATTTACATACTGATCAGCTGAAATCTGTTTATTGATAATTTTTTCAATTAAAGCATCTATATTTTCAGAAGTAGGATTTTTAATACTTCTAGCTGCTGCTTCAGATGAATCGGCCATCATTAAAATTGCAGTTTCTTTGGAATAAGGTTTAGGACCTGGATATGTAAAATCTTTAATATCTACTTCTTCCTCAGGGAAATCAGCAATAAATTGCTTGTAAAAATATTGTACAGTTGTTGTTCCATGGTGTGTTCTGATAAAATCAATTAACTCATCAGGTAAGTTGTTCTCTTTTGCAATTTCAATACCATCTAAGACATGGCCAATAATTATTTCTGCACTTTCATCAAACTCAATTTCATCATGAGGATTTAAATTAGAACTTTGATTTTCAATAAAATACATGGGGTTTTGTAATTTGCCAATATCATGATAAATTGCTCCAGCCCTAGTTAACATTGCATTTGCTCCTATCTCAAGTGCTCCCATTTCAGCTAAATTTGCTACTTGTAAGGAATGCTGAAAAGTACCTGGTGCTTCTTCAGACAATCTTCTTAATAAAGGACTATTTGTATCTGATAATTCTAAAAGTGAAATATCGGAAACTAATGAAAAAATCTTTTCAAATAAGAAAATAATTGGATAAGCAAATAAGGTTAATGCACCGCTAATTGCAAACTTAACCAAAATAGATAGTTCAATACCGGAAAATGATGCATCATGTATAACAGATAATGCTATATAAACAAGAAAATAAACTCCTATCACTTTTCCAACTGAAATAAATAGCTGTGCTCTTTTATACATTTTAAGCACAGTAAGAATCGAGATAATTCCTGCAATTAATTGTAAGAAAACAAACTCAAAACCATTAGGAGCAATAAACCCAATAACTAATATTGTAATAAGGTGAACAAAAAGAGCAACTCTATTATCAAAAAATGCTTTTAAAATAATTGGTGAGATACAAAATGGCAGGATATAAAGATAAGCAGAATTAATCCTTAATGTTAAAGCAGAAAGCAAAACCATTATTACAATTAAGGATAATATCATACTTATTCTAGTTGTATTTGTGATTATCTCTAGTCTGTATTGTCTTAAAAAAAGAAAGAGAATTAATAATGATATTCCAACCAAAATAATCTGACCAAAAAGAACTAAATAGTAAGATGTCCTATTCCATTCGGCACCTTCAAAATCTTCTTTTAACGATAGTAATATTTGATATCTTTCTGAATTTACAATTTCACCCTTATTTAAAATAATCTGTCCTTCAATTATTAAACCTTGAGAAATATTAATACTATTTAATTCACTTTGTAAAAGCTCATCACTTGAAATTTTATCATAAATAATATTCTGCTCCAATGAAGCTAACAATAAAGGAACAATAAAAGCAAACTCTTTCTCTGATAATTTATCCATCAAATTAATTTCATTAGCAGCAGAATTTATGGTATAAAAATCAATAATATCTCTTTTTTCTGCTAATGATCCTTTTTTAAGCAATACTTGTGATCCATGAGAATTATCTAAATTTTGTTGAATAATTCCTTTTGAATAAATTTCCTGCAACTTATTGAAACCAAAATTGACTAAATCATGTTTTTTTGTATTATTTCTTGCGCTTTTTAGCTTAAAAATATTAGAAAACGTAAATTTTAAATCTTTTTGTATTTTTTTATCTAACGACCATTGATCCTCAAATAAATTCACAAATTCCTCTGCTTTAATTTCAAATATTGCATCATTAAAATTAAAAATAGGAGCATGTTGTTTATTAATAATATCCTTCTCACTTTCAATTTCTTCAACTGATTTAAGAATTGAGAAATCAAATGGAGCAATTATTGTTTCATGCATCCAAGGTTTACCTTTTGTAAACTCATATTTAAACTTAGCTTGTCTTGGAAAAGCATAAACAATTAATGCTAGAGTTAAAAGAAATAAACTAACACGAAAAATTTGTTCGTGATTGTCTCTAATTTTTATTAATATATTTTTCATATTGACTTTAATATCAATAGCGAAAATAAGTATAATTTACCTAAATTCGCACCAAATCTAAAAATCTAAAAATTTATATAATGAAAGAAGTAGTAATTGTGTCAGCTGTACGAACTCCAATGGGAAGTTTTGGAGGATGTTTATCATCAGTATCAGCAACAAAGCTAGGCTCAGTAGCAATAAAAGGAGCTATGGAAAAAGCAGGTATAGACAATAGAATTGTTAATGAAGTATTTATGGGAAATGTTTTGCAAGCAAATTTAGGACAAGCTCCTGCAAGGCAAGCTGCAATTTTTGCAGGTCTTTCTAAAGATGTACCTTGTACTACAATCAATAAAGTATGTTCATCAGGGATAAAATCAATTATGATTGCTGCACAAACAATTTTAAGTGGAGATAATGATATTGTTATTGCAGGTGGAATGGAAAATATGTCAAGTGTTCCTCATTATATGGATAAAAGCAGAACTGGACAAAAATTGGGTGATATGAAGCTGATTGATGGTTTAGTAAAGGATGGATTAACGGATGTTTACGGAAGAGTTCATATGGGTGTTTGTGCAGAAACTTGCGCTAAAGAAATGGAGTTTAGTCGTGAGGAACAAGATGCCTTTGCAATTGAATCATATAACAGAAGTTCACAATCATGGAAAGATGGAAAATTTGCTAATGAAATTGTTCCTGTTGAAGTACCGCAAAGAAGAGGAGATGCTTTAATTATTTCTGAAGATGAAGAATA
The DNA here is from genome assembly GCA_905478185.1 of uncultured Flavobacteriales bacterium. Classification (GTDB taxonomy): domain Bacteria; phylum Bacteroidota; class Bacteroidia; order Flavobacteriales; family BACL11; genus UWMA-0277. The sequence continues at coordinate 11,890 of CAJQHO010000062.1, forward strand.
TAAAAATGTAAGAATGGAGAAAATCCCTGCATTACGACCAGTATTTGTTAAAGAAGGAACAATTACGGCAGCAAATGCATCTACTTTAAATGATGGAGCTTCTGCCCTAGTTTTGATGAGTGCTGAAAAAGCTGCTGAATTAAACATTACCCCTCTTGCTAAAATTAGGGGCTATGCGGATGCCGCACAAGAACCAGAGTGGTTTACAACTGCACCTGCAAAAGCTTTACCTATTGCTTTAGGTAAAGCAGGATTATCAACTTCAGATGTTGATTATTATGAATTAAATGAAGCATTCTCTGTAGTTGGACTTGCAAACATGAAAATATTAGACTTAGATGCCTCAACTGTAAATGTAAATGGTGGTGCAGTTTCTTTAGGTCATCCACTAGGAAGTTCAGGATCAAGGATTATTGTTACTTTAATTAATGTTTTGAAACAAAATAATGGAAAAATTGGTGCTGCTGGAATCTGTAATGGAGGTGGTGGCGCCTCTGCAATAGTAATTGAATTAGTATAATGAATTACGGAATTTCAAATCTTTCTATCGTTCCTATGAGGAATGAAGCTGCTGATCAATCAGAAATGGTTAATCAAGTAATCTTTGGTGAGCACTTTAAGGTTTTGGAAATTAGAAAAAAATGGAGTAAAATTCGTTTAGCACATGATAGTTATGAAGGTTGGATATGTAATAAACAATGGATTGAAATTGAGGAAGATATTTACAAACAACTTGATAAAGAAGTTGCAACAATCACGACTGATATACTAGATATCATTACAAAAACTCATCATCAACCAATTGTTATTGGAAGCATATTACCATCCTACAAAAGCGGTCACGCACTTATTAATAATGAGATGTATCAATTTGACGGATTAACAACTCCAGGATTTATTAAAAAAGATAAATTAGTTGAAAATGCATTAATGTATTTAAACGCTCCATATTTATGGGGAGGTCGTTCACCACTAGGAATCGACTGCTCTGGTTTCACTCAAATGGTGTATAGATTACAAGGAGTTGATTTACCAAGAGATGCTTACCAACAAGCTGAAGTAGGAACAACTTTGAGTTTTGTGGAAGAGTCAGAACCCGGTGATTTAGCATTTTTTGATGATGCTGAAGGAAAAATTACTCATGTAGGAATTATTCTTGAGGACAATCACATTATCCATGCTTCAGGAAAAGTAAGAATCGATAGAATTGACCAACAAGGTGTTTTTAATACTGAAATTGGAAATCACACACATAAATTGAGGTTGATAAAAAGCATTTGTTAAGATGCAAAACATCCCTTTAGCCGAAAGAATACGACCAAGAAAACTTTCTGAAGTTATTGGTCAAAAACATTTAATTGGTGAAAATGGAACGCTTAAAACAGCCATCAGGAACAAGCTAATTCCTTCCATGATTTTGTGGGGGCCACCTGGAGTTGGGAAAACAACTTTATCCAACCTAATTGCTCAGGAATTAGGCAGGCCGTTTTATACTCTTTCTGCAATAAACTCTGGAGTGAAAGATGTGCGTGAAGTAATTCATAAAGCCTCATCATTAGGATTATTCGGAAAAGATATTCCTATCTTATTTATTGATGAAATCCATAGATTTTCGAAAGCTCAACAGGACTCATTATTAGGTGCTGTTGAAAAAGGAGTTATCACCTTAATTGGCGCTACAACCGAAAACCCTTCTTTTGAAGTTATTTCTGCCTTACTTTCTCGCTCTCAAGTTTATGTTTTAGAATCTTTATCAAAAGAAGAATTACAAGAGCTTTTAGAAAGAGCAATTATACAAGATGAAGTACTAAGAAAACAAAAGATTACACTGATAGAAACCGAATCATTAATGCAAATTTCAGGAGGTGATGCTCGTAAATTATTAAACATTTTAGAACTTGTTGTGAGTTCAGTTGATGATGAAAAAATTATTATTACTAATGATTTAGTAGTTGAAAAGGCACAACAAAATATTGTGCGTTATGACAAAAATGGAGAGCAACATTATGATATAATTTCTGCTTTTATCAAATCAATAAGAGGAAGCGACCCAAATGGAGCTGTTTATTGGCTTGCTAGAATGATTGAAGGAGGTGAAGATGTGAAATTTATTGCAAGAAGATTATTAATCTTAGCATCAGAAGATATTGGAAATGCGAATCCTACTGCATTAGTTATTGCAAACAACTGCTTTCAAGCAGTAAATGTAATTGGGTTCCCTGAAGCTAGAATTACGCTTTCACAAGCAGTAATTTATTTAGCATGTTCACCAAAAAGCAACGCCTCATATATGGCAATAAATGAAGCGCAGGATGAAGTTAGAAAAAGTGGAAATCTCACTGTTCCTTTACATTTAAGAAACGCACCAAGCAAACTAATGAAAGAACTTGGTTACGGAAAAGATTACATTTATTCCCACAACAAGCCTACCGATAAGCAAGAGTTTTTACCAGAAGAAATAAGCGGAAAAATGATTTATGATCCTTCTAATAACAGCAAAGAAAATGCGTTTAGAGAAGGACTTAAAAACCTATGGAAAGGAAAGTATAATTATTAAACTATATTTGTAAGATGAAGAAAATACTATTTATTACATCAACTACCCTCCTTCTTTTTGCTTGTAAGCATGAGCTAGAAAAACTAACTTGGGATGTTGATGTGATTGTTCCTATCGCTCATACAAACATGACAATTAACAATCTATTACCTGATTCAGGATTAAATATTACTGAAGATGATAATAGCTTTATAACATTAGTTTATGAAGAGAACTTTATTGATATGAACTATGATTCACTTATTAAAATTGATGAAGAATTTGGAGAGAAAACAACAACTTTAGATTCAGTAATTTTTGATGATGTAGTTATTGCTGACACAGCATCAGTTGGAGATGCAATTGCACAAATTCCTGGAGGTACAATATTTTTTCCTGATGGCAGTACAAATGCTATTCCTGCTATGCCAAACATGATGTCAAATGACACTATTGGAATCAATACAAGTGAGTATTTTGAGACTATGACTTTACATAAAGGCTGGTTAGTTATTGACTTGATAAACAACTTCCCTACTGATGTTAGTAATGTAAGTATGACTTTAATCAATTCAGTAAATCAGGATATCATAGCAAATTTCAACTTTCCTTTAATTCCAAGCGGAACTACTTCAACTGATAGTGTTGATATATCTGGGAAAGTTCTTGATCAGAGTTTAATTGCCATTGTGAACAATATGGATGTTGAGGAAAGTAATGGGCCTGTACTAATTACGTATTCTGATGCAATAATCACTAAAATAACACTTACAGATATTGGAATTATTGAAGCTACTGCAATTTTCCCAGAGCAAGAATTAGATTCAAAACAAGAGGAACACATATTTGACTTAGGAACTGCACAGTTAACAGAAATTGGGGTAAAAGAAGGAAAGGTTACCCTTAATGTTTTAAGCACCTTGCCGAATGGTAGAATTATTTATTCTATCCCATCTTTAAGTAAAAATGGAGTACCTTTTTATACCGAAAACACTATTCCTACTTCATTAAATGGGGAGATGACTTCCTTTAAATTTGATTTTACTGGTTACACTCTTGATTTAACTGGAAAAGAAAACCGTGAGGGAGGAGATACAGTAAATACAATATATACCCAAACATTCTCTTTTATAGATTCAACTGGGGAGCTTGTTACCTTAAACCAAACTGATAGCTTCTATTCAAATACTGAATTCTTATTTATCCCAGAGTACGCTAAAGGTTATCTAGGACAAGATACTATTGAGATTGAAGAAAGTGAAATAGCGTTTTCTGCAATGAACGATATTATTGTAGATTATTTGGACTTAGAAGAAGTAAACCTTAAACTAAAAATTGACAATTATATTGGTGCTGATGCTCAGCTTGAACTTATCAAGTTGAGAAGTGAAAATCAATATGGAGATGGGATTAACCTTTTTGAAAACCATACAATTGATATCGGAAGAGCAACCCTCACCAATAACAGCTTACAAATTACTCCTTTTATTTCAGAAACTATTATTGATGCAGATGAGTTTATAGAAATTTTGCCAAATAAGATTGTCAGTAAAGCAAATTTCTATTTAAACCCAAATGGACAATCTTCAACAGAAGGCTTTCTTTACCCCGAGTTCCCAATTGAGGCAGGATTAAGCATTGAAATTCCACTAAGTTTAATAGCTACTAATTTAACTTTTACTGATACGAATGAGCTTGAAATTGAGAACACTTCTGAAATAGACATTGAAAAAGTTTACATTACAATAGAGAATGGCTTGCCTTTTTCAGCAAATTTATCACTTATCTTACTTGACGAAAGCAATAATATAATTGATACTTTAACACACAACACAACAGTTTTCCCCGCTCAACTAGATGCAAATAACATTGTTACTAACTCTGAAACTACAACTATAGATATGGACTATACTGATTTCGAAAGTGTGAATAAAATAGTAAGTATCTCATCATTTAGCACTGCTCAAAACAATGAGTTCATAAATATTTATTCTGACTATGAATTAGATATTACAATCAGTGCTAAACTAAATAAAACAATAGGAGAATAATGAAAAAAATAATTCTAATACTCTGCACACCCCTTTTCTTATTTTCTCAAGAAAAGCTAGAAACTACTAGAATTTATAACAATCAGTTTCAATGGAACACAAATCTGTTATTTGAAAGTGATGGACTAAATAAAGACTTCCTAAACAATATGCTTTATGGAGGATTTATAACAGACAGCCTGAAGGCTAATTGGATTAATTTGGGTGATGATGATAATGTGTTTTATTCAGAAATTAGCAATGGCTTTAGCTTTAGAAACACTAAGTATAATTTTGGTGTTAGTGCTTACGATAGAAACCTCATCAATGCTTCATTTTCTGATGATTTGATGAAGTTAGGTTTTTATGGAAACTTTAATTACCAGAATGAAACACTTGATTTTTCTAATACAAATATCAGAATAGACAGATTTCATCAATATAAAATTGATTATACAATTAACTATAATGCTACTCGTATTACTGTTGGAGCATCTTTTCTTGCAGGTAATCATCATGCATCATTTATTGTAAATAATTGCTCACTATTTACTGATACTAATGGAATTAGATTAGATATAGCTTATGACATGCATGCATTTGTTACTGACACCTCATCATTAGATCCTTTTGCAAGAAATGGCAATGGTTTAGCGCTTGATTTATCAACTGACTTTATCCTTAGAAACCATAAAATAAATCTTTATTTACATGATGCTGGTTTTATTATGTGGAACAGGAAATCTACAACACTTATTACTGATAGCAACTTTAGTTTTAGTGGAGTAGTAATTACTGATATCATGTCATTTAATGATTCATTACTTGATGAACACAACTCAGTTGATGAACTAAAAACTGAAAATAAATCAGTAAAAACTTACATACCTGCTAACTTTGGTTTTTCTGCAATGCGACCAAGTACATCAGAATATTTTGAAACTATCTCAGTAGGTGTAAATGTAAAGTGGCAACCCTATTATGATAATTCTCCTCTCTCCTTTTCTAAAATAGGGCAAGGAATAAGAGAATCCAATTATGCGCCACTTTATTGGGCATCAGCAGTAAGTAAACTTAAATACTTTGATGCACTACCTACTTTATCCTATGGAGGCTATAGTAATGATTTCAATATTGGCTTAGCATTATCAAAAGGAAAAAGAAACAGATTTACTATAGGAACACAGCACTTAGAAGACCTTTTAGCAGGAGACAAAGCAAAATCAATGAGTGTATATTTTAACTTTTTATTACAATTTTAATTATGCTTGCAAAAATTAACAAAATACAACATCAGAGGAGTGGAAACTTCTTTTTATTAGCAGGACCATGTGCTATTGAATCAGAAGAAATGGCAATGCAAATTGCAGAGAAAATCCTTGCGATAACCAACAAATTGGAAATCCCTTTCATCTTTAAAGGAAGCTACCGAAAAGCAAACAGGAGCCGCCTGGATTCTTTTACAGGAATTGGTGACATAGAGGCTTTAAGCATCCTAAAAAAAGTGGGCGAACGCTTCAACATACCAACCGTAACGGACATACACACGGCAGAGGAAGCCGCAATTGCAGCCCAATATGTGGATGTATTGCAGATACCTGCTTTTTTGTGCCGTCAAACAGACTTAATAATAGCAGCAGCAAAAACGGGTAAGGTGGTAAACATCAAAAAAGGACAGTTCCTAGCTCCAGAAAGCATGGTACATGCCGTAACCAAAGTAAAGGAAAGCAGAAATAATTCCGTAATGCTAACCGACAGAGGAACTATGTTCGGATACCAAGATATGGTGGTTGACTTCAGGGGTATCCCAGCCATGCAGGAATTTGGAGTACCCGTTATATTAGATATCACACACTCCTTGCAACAGCCCAACCAAAGCAGTGGCGTAACAGGCGGAAAGCCAGCAATGATTGAAACCATTGCCAAAGCGGGAATTGCTACAGGAGTTGACGGATTATTTTTAGAAACACACCCAAACCCTACCAAAGCAAAATCAGATGGCGCTAATATGTTGCAACTGGATAAATTAGAAGATTTACTTACTAAACTAGTAAGGATTAGGAAGGTATTATAAAGTAGATAATGCAGCTTTATAAGAATCCAAATTTAACCCACAAATAACTGCCTTGCAGTTAGGAGACAATAATGATTTTTTTCTGAATTCTTCACGAGCATAAATATTAGAAATATGTATTTCAATAACAGGAGTTTCAATCGCTTTTACGCAATCCGTTAAGGCAACTGAGGTGTGTGTGTAACCTCCAGCATTCAGCAGAATATAATCATAAGAAAAACCTACTTCCTGCAATTTATTAATCAACTCCCCCTCTACATTAGATTGAAAATAATCAATAGAAATATCATTAAATTCCTCTCGTAATGTCAGTAAATAATCATCAAAAGAAATATTGCCATAAATAGCTTCTTCTCTTTTGCCTAATAAGTTTAAATTTGGTCCGTTAATAATCATTACCTTCATAGGAGCAAATCTACATAAATGAGTTGGGAATCATCAATAAAAGGCTTTAAATCTTACTTGCAGATTGAGCGATCGCTATCCGATAACTCGGTACAAGCTTATATTCGTGATATCAAAAAGTTTGCCAATTATGCCATACCTTTAAAACTTAATGAACTCAAAATACAAAGAGAAAGCATATCTGATTTCCTAGCAGAATTGAAAGATGATGGGATTGCAGCTCGCTCACAATCAAGGATAATATCAGGAATAAAGGCATTTTACAAATATCTTATTATTGAGGATTATATAAAATACGACCCTACTGAGCTTATCGAAAGTCCGAAAGTAGGATTTAAATTACCTGATACCTTATCATTAATTGAAATTGACAAACTTATTTCAGCTGTTGATTTAAGCAACAAACAAGGAGAACGCAACCGAGCAATACTAGAAACTCTTTACTCTTGTGGCTTGCGTGTGTCCGAACTTACAAACTTAAAACTCAGCAATATTTACTTTAATGAGGGCTACTTAAAAGTTATAGGAAAGGGAGATAAAGAACGCCTAGCTCCTATTGGAGGGAGAGCTTTAAAATATCTTACTACTTATATTAATGAGGTGCGAAATCATCAAACTATAAAAAAAGGACAAGAAGATTTTGTGTTTTTAAACAACAGAGGCGCAGGACTTACTAGAGTAATGATTTTCTTAATAATTCAAAAATTAGCTACAGAAATTGGATTGAAAAAGAAAATTAGTCCGCATACTTTTAGGCATAGTTTTGCCACTCATTTAATTGAAGGGGGAGCTGATTTGCGTGCCGTACAAGAAATGCTAGGACATGAAAGCATTACAACAACTGAAATTTATACACACCTTGATAAAGATTATTTAAGGAGTAATATCATTGATTTTCACCCAAGAAGCTAATGACCTTAAAACACAATATATTAAAGATGTACTTGCTAAAAGGAGTGCTCTGGTTTATGGTAGCCATGCCAATAATTGTGCTGTTTTTTCAAGAGCACGGTTTAAGCTTAACAGAGGTTATGATTATACAAGCTATTTATTCCTTATCAGTAGCAGTCTTTGAAATTCCATCAGGTTATATTGCTGATTTATTTGGCAGAAAGCACACCATAGTATTGAGTACTATTTTCTCCTTTTCAGGATATTTGGTGTTTTCTTTCTTTGGAGGATTTTATGCTTTTGCAGCAGCTTCAACATTAGTTGGAATTGGTGGTAGTTTAATGTCAGGAAGTGATAGTGCTTTGCTTTACGATACCTTATTAGAAACTGGAGATAAAAAAACCTACACTAAAATTGAAGGAAGGAATTATGCCATTGGTAATTTTTCGGAAGCAACAGCTGGAATACTTGGTGGATTTTTAGCAGTTAGCTCCATCTACTTGCCTATTTATGTACAAACAGGAATATTGTTTTTAAGCATACCAATAGCGCTAACATTAGTAGAGCCAACTATGCATGAGGAAAATAAAATAGAAAGATCTTTTAAAGCTATTTTGGGAGTTGTAAAATTTGCAATGGTTGAAAATGCAAAACTCAGATGGCTCATTATTTATTCATCAGCAATGGGAGTAGCAACTTTAGCAATGGCTTGGTTTGCTCAACCCTTTTTTAAGGAGGTAGAAATTCCATTAGCTTACTTTGGTATACTTTGGGCAGGGCTAAATTTTTCAGCAGGATTAACTTCCTTTAATTCCCATAAATTTGATAAAGATGAGAGCAATACAAAAATGCTTTTATATCTTGCTTTAGCAATGGCGACTTCATTTGTATTTTTAGGATTTAACATGAGTTTATTTGGGATCATATTTATTGTTTTCATCTACCTTTTAAGAGGGATAGTAACCCCAATTTTGCGTAATGCAATAAATGAAAATACAAGCTCAAATAAAAGAGCTACAGTACTATCAATAAGGAGTTTTATCATTCGAATTTCCTTTGCAATATGTGCGCCAATATTTGGTTATTTAGCTGATAATTACTCGTTAAACATTACTTTTTACACCCTAGCTATAATTGTTGGTGTTTTCTCAGTTTTGTCAGCTATTCGTTTAGATAGATTGGATAATAAAGCTAGTTTTGTATCATGACAAGTTTTAAAGAAAAATGGGGAATTACATCAAATTTCCAATTCATAATAATATTAATTGTATTTTCAGTTACAGGATCGTTAGCAGTATGGGTTGCAAAACCAATATTAGAACTTGTTGGGTTAGATAAATCAGCTGTTTCTCCATGGGTATTCTGGCCAATAAGGATAGCAATTATCTTTCCTGTTTACCAAGTGATGATAGTAGTTATTGGCGCATTATTCGGACAATTCAAATTCTTTTGGGCTTTTGAGAAAAAGATGTTAGTCCGTTTGGGATTTAAACGATTTAAAGATTAAATACTATTTCCTTTTCTTATTTTAGCGCTCCTAAATTTGAAAAGATGAAACAAATAATATCCTTAGCAACTCGCCTTATCCCTAGGCACTATTTACAACATGTATCTCACTTTTTTCTACAGATATTTTCACTCTTTTTAAGAGGAAACAAATTTGAAGACCCTATAAACGGAAAAACTTACCGTAAACTTTTACCTTATGGAAGATTAATTTCTCGTGAAAACGCTATTGCACCAGATAGTATGAGTTTGGAAAGGCACAGATTGATGTGGTTATTCATGAAAGAGAAAACTAACTTTTTTACAGCTAATTTAAAATTCTTACACATTGCTCCTGAATATTGTTTTATCAAACTATTTAAAGGGATGAAAAACTTAGATTATACTACTGGCGATTTAATCTCCCCTTGGGCAGATGTAAAAATGGATGTACATGATATTCCAATGGCTGACAATTCTTTTAATGTAGTAATCTGTAACCATGTATTGGAGCATGTAGATGATTCACATAAAGTAATGACTGAGTTTTACAGAGTAATGAAACCAGGTGGATGGGGGATTTTTCAAGTACCAATTGATGTAAATAACCCTAAAACTGAGGAGGACAAATCAGTAACTGACCCTAAAGAAAGAGAAAGATTATATTGGCAAGATGACCACCTTAGGTTATTCGGATTAGATTATGGAAAAAAACTAGAAGCAGCAGGATTTAAAGTTACTGAAAGTGATTTTATAAATGAACTTGACCCAAAATTAGTAGAAAGATATGCTCTTCCAAAGGAGGAGATTGTCTATTTCTGTGAGAAAATATAAGTAGTATGTCTGCCAAAGTTTTTTAATACCCTATATAAATAACCTTTTTAGTATCAAAAAATTCTTCAGTAAAAAATTCTGAGATATCGTACTTAGTATGAGAAATTCCTCTTAACTCCTCCCTTAAATCACCACCTTTTAAGTAGAGAATTCCGTTATCAATACTATTGTAATGCTTTTTATTGAACTTCCCTTTTACCCATTTTTTAAAGTCTGTCATATTAGTAACAGCACGGCTCACTACAAAATCAAAGGTTTCATTAATCTTTTCAGCTCTTTCGTGCATGGTTCTAACATTAGATAAACAAATAGCACTACTTACTTCATTTACTACCTTTATTTTTTTACCAATACTATCTACTAGTAAAAATTGAGTGTCAGGAAATAAAATAGCCAAAGGAATTCCTGGGAAACCACCACCAGTACCAATATCCAAAACAGTTGTACCTTTTTTAAACTGAATAACTTTAGCTATAGCCAAGGAGTGTAATACATGATTAATATAAAGGGTATCCATATTCTTTCTGGAAATCACATTTATTTGAGCATTCCAATGCTCGTAAAGTTCTTGTAAATCAGAAAACTGTTGTAATTGTTTCTCTGATAAATCAGGGAAATACTTTTGTATAATTTGCATTTAGTAAGCGTCCTTTATACCAGACATAATTTTGAAAAGTTGCTCTCTACTCCTATGCAATTGTGCTTTTACAGTTCCAATAGGAATCTCTAAAGTAGTCGCAATTTCATCATAAGTCATTTCTTTAAAATACCTGAATTTTACTAAAGCACGATATTTAGGTTTTAGTTGATCAACAATTTGTCTTAAAATAGCTATCCTCTGTTTTTTCTCCATCTCTTGCTCAGGGTTGAGCATATCAGATATTAAATCGAAATTTGTTCTTTTTCCATCTTCATCTAACATCATTTTATCGATAGAAACAGTAGGTAATTTATTCTTACGCAAATAATCAATGCAATGATTACGAGCTACCGTAAAAAGCCAAGTACTAAAAACATAATTAGGTACATACAAGTGCAGTTTATTAAAAGCTTTTCCAAGTGATTCAATTGTTAAGTCTTTAGCCAATTCTTGGTCACCAACTTTTTCAAAAAGCATGAAATAAAGAGGATCTCTATAGAGCTTCATCAACTCATTGTAAGCAGTAGGATTTCCAGTTTCTAAAGCTCTATTGACGAGTTTTAAA
>CAJQHO010000063.1 GCA_905478185.1 uncultured Flavobacteriales bacterium
CACAAGGCAGGTTTTGCTTTTATAGTTAAAGAGGATGACTTAACATTTACAATAAATCAGAATTATACTGGGGAAGTTATTACTTCTCATGGTGCTTTGGAAAACAAGACTTTACCTTACTTTATATTAACTGATATTGCTATTGCTTATTCCCCTGACTTTATTCCTGTTAGCATTGAGAGTAAGGTTAAAAACCTGATGGATAAAAACTATACTACTTATCAGAATTACCCTAATCCAGAAAGAGAATTTTTATTAACACTAAATTATACTATTAACTAAATTAAAAAAACAAAAAAAAATATGAAGAAAAATTTAAGAAAATTAGGAATTTATGCTCTAGTAACAATGGCATTATCATCATGTAAAAAGGATAGCATTGAAGATATTTATGTTTCTGGAAATTATGAAGATGGATATTTTGTAACAAATGAAGGAAATTTTGGAACTGGAAATGGTTCAATTTCTTTCGTAGATGAGTACGGATTTATAGATAATGATGTATTTGCTTCTGTAAACTCTTTTGCTTTAGGAGATGTTGTCCAATCAATGAGTATAATTAATGATCATGCTTATATACTAGTAAATAATTCAAGTAAAATTGAAGTAGCTTCAATTGATTCAATGATCTCAGTTGCAACAATTAATGTTAGTCAACCTAGATATATGGCCAAAGTTTCTGATGAAAAGGCTTACGTAACAGATTGGGGTATTAATGGAGTGCAGGTTATTGATTTAACAACTAACACAGTTTCTTCTACTATTACTTGTGGTACAGGTCCTGAAGGAATTGCTATTAGTAATGGTTTTGCTTATGTATGTAATGTTGGTGGTTTTAGTCTTGATAGTACAGTTACTATCATCAATACTACTACTGATGTTGTGGAAACTACTTTAACGGTTGGTGATAAGCCTAATTCTGCTGTAGTGGATGCAAATGGTGCTGTTTGGGTGCTTACAGGTGGATACACTGAGTATGATGCTGCTTGGAATGTTGTATCAGAAACTGCTGGTAATCTTGTTAAAATTGTTGGGAATACTATTGAAGCTACTTATACTTTTGCTGTAGGTAATCATCCTGAAGATTTAGTAATTAATGATGCAGGTACAACTTTATATTACAGTGATGGTTCATGGAGTAAAGCTGTTTATTCTTTTCAAATTTCTGATACTGATTTATCATCAACACCAGTAATTAATAAGAGCTTTTATGGGTTAGGTTTTGCAAATGGATATATTTACGGGACAGATGCTGTGGATTATACTCAACAAGGTTGGTCATTCAGATATACTGAGAATGGTTCATTAGTAGATTCATTACAAGTAGGTGTTATTCCAGGAGGTTATTGCTTCAATTAATCTAAACAAATAAGATTTAAATTTAAAGATGGAGGCATTTGCCTCCCTTTTTTTATCTTTACCAAAAATTAGACTATGAAATTTTATATTTATTTATTTTCACTTTTAGCTATTGTTTCATCTTGTAAAGAAGAAACAGCCGACATTCCTGTTTTAGTAAATAACTATGGTAGTGGTTATTATTTTGCTACTGATAATGGTGTAAGTTATTTAGATTCTTCTCTTACAAGTTTTGTTCCAAAAAATCAGATTTTTAGAGAAGTAAATGGAAGTAGTATTTCGAATGTGAATAGAATTAAGTTTCAAGGCACAAAAGCATATATTGCCACTGAGAATAGTTTTTACTCAGTAAATATTGAGACTTTTGGTTTAAAAGGTGAAGCAACTGGTTTTAAAAATTTAGTTGATTTTGATTTTGTTGCTTTAGGAAGAATTTTTGCAGTAGATAAAGAAGATTCAAAAGTAAAAGTTATTGATGTTGATAGAATGGAAATCATTTCTGATATAGAAACAGGAGACAGTACAAGTCCTGTATTTATTTTAGGCAGTTGGTATCGTTCAATTGTTTTAAATGGTGGTGCTGAGCCCGATTCTTTAAAAGATTCGACTATTATAGCTATAGATTGTAGAGATGAACTTGAGCCAATTGCAGATTTTATGGGTAGCTTGTTTATAGGAGAGAATCCTAATTCAGCTGTAAATATTAACAGCATGAATATTCTTTGTAAGGGTATTTATGATCCTAATGACCTTACAACTAAAACTACAGCTACCCTTGTTAAAGTTGACCCTTGGGATTTAGATATTGAAGGAAGTACTAATCTTAATGGGATTTATAATGCTCAAAATCTTGTTTCTAATGATGATGACACTAAATATTACTTTACTGCTGAGGATGGTATTTATCAAATGAATACCAATGGCAGTTCTGTTACTTTAATTGATCCAATAGTTTCTGATATTTTGTATTTTCAAGATGAAGAATATTTTGTATTTACTACAGATACGACTCCTCCAAATGTATTAAATAGGAATGTCCTTTTTGTTAATGACACTCAAAATGACCCAAGTATTGTTTACAAGTATAACTTAGATTTAAATGCATTTACTGATACATTAATTTTTGATGGAAATGTAAGAGATGTTAATTTCTATCAGTGAAATATCTAAAGGCTAAGCTATTTAGAAGAGTTTATATTATTTTCTGCATTATACTGGGAATTGTAGCTCCAGTTTATTGTTGGTATTTACGCCCTGGATTTAATCCAATGGAAAAACCGCTATCTGATTTTGGAATACAAGAACCAACTTGGCTTTTATGGAACTCAACTTTGGTATTTTTAGCTATTGGAATTTTCCTAAACGCGTATACTGCATTACGATTTTATTTTAAAAAAAGGAGATTCCGCTATCCTCTTAAGGCACTTTTGATTGTTTCTGCTTTCTCATTATTTTTCACTGCTACTATTCCTATGGATTATGAGATATTTCATAGAATTCCTGCATTCCTTTTCTTTTTTACATATAATCTGTTTGTGTTTTTATTTGGTTTATTCCGATCATTTCATCAGATTAGAGCAGGCGTTTTGTCTATTTTTATTGGACTTGCAATGATATTTTCATTACTATTACTATTACCTTTCAAATCTTACGGAGTATTTGAGATTGTTTATTTTGCTTTAATTCTACTATGGAATATTCATTTTCTATTTACAAGAATGAAGGAAGAAGGTATGAAAAGTAATAAAGAAGGTTTCTTAAAGTTTTTTCAATAGTTCTCTATATAGTTTTACCATAGATTCAATATCCTTTTTATGTACTTTTTCATTAGGAGAATGAACATTGTCTTCTGGAGCGCCAACAAAACACCAGTCCCAAGGATAATCACTCTTTTGCAATCCATTTCCATCACTTCCTCCAGCATCTTCTACTTCTAATTGAAAAGGAATATTACTTTGTTTTGCAATCTCCACAATTCTATTTACATATGATTTTCTAGGGACTCCACTATCTCTTAATGAAATGGCACAACCTTTTCCGTGTTTAACTCCTTCAGTTATCCAAGTGATGTCAGAGATAAGCGCTTGCATTACTCCATATTTTTCTTGGATAAACTTTCCTAAATACCCAACAGAACCACCACCATGTTCCTCCCATGATGAAAATACTATAATTCCATTTTCAAGAGTTTTTGCTACTTCTAACGCATTCCTAACCCCTAATCTATTATCTATATAGCAAGATTGTACAAATTCTTCAGAGTCTCTAAAGTCTACCTTAAAAGTAAGTGAAGTTCCTCTTTCAATATCTCTATCAAAATCAATAAATAGTTTATCGTCCTTTTTAATTATTTTCCCTTCTATTTCCCCTTCACTATCAGTTCCGACCAAAATAATTCCTTCAGTAGTAACAGGCCCTCCAATTTTCACAATTTCATTATTGTATTTTACTGTAAACCCAATAGAATCTAAATGTGCGAAAATTGCTGTTGTGGGTTTTCCGAAAACTAAAATTAAATTATCTTGAAAACCTTTTCCATAATGCAGAGTTGGTTTTATTTTCCAGTTGTTTTGATTTCTCTCAATATATTGTAATAAAAATTCTGTCATTGCAAATTCTTCTCCTGCAGGAGCATGAATTTCGCACATTTGTTTTAATAATTTCATTATACAGTTTTTAGATATTTTATTGTTAACTCGTGATTTTTTTTGAAAGTTTCTACTACTTCTTCTGATTTACTTTTTGAGACTGCAAATATAAGATTACATTCTATTTGAAAGTCAGTATTTACTACTTCTAAATTGTATTCTTTTACTAACCTCATTACATCATTCATCTGAGGGTATTTAAAACTTACAGCAAATTGTTCTTTTATTATTTTTGTGATTATTTCAGAGTTACTTATAGCATCTAATGCGGCAGTTTTGTATGAACGAATTAATCCAGGAACTCCCAATTTTACTCCTCCAAAATAACGAACAACTACAATTAGTATATTTGTTAAGTCATTGGATAGAATCTGTCCTAAAATTGGTTTTCCTGCAGTTGATGAAGGTTCTCCGTCATCATTTGCTCTCTGTGCTGATTTATCAGGTTTTAAGATGTATGCATAACAATGGTGTCTAGCGGAATGCTCTAATTTTTTTACTTCCTCTAGTTTTTCTTTTACATTTTCTTCTGAATGAACACGGAAGGAGTAAGCTATAAATTTACTTCCTTTCTCTTTGTAAACCCCTGTTGTAGCAGATTTTATTTCTTTGTATTTATCCGAAAACATTAGTAAGAAAAGATATAAATTGCACAAATAGAAAGTAAAACCCCTATCCAGTTAGTTCTACTTAATTTCTCTTTAAACAAGAACATTCCAATTAAAGATGAACTTACAACAACCCCCATACTTACTAGAGGAAAAACTATTGATGAATTAAGATTTGGATCTCCTAAAGCTCTTAAAAAGAAAAGTAGAGAAAAGAAGTTTGGAACTCCAAATACAAATCCCCAAAAAATACTTTTAAATTGAAAAGGAATTTTTGTTTTTAGGGATTTCCCTTTATGAATAATAATTCCGCTAACTGATGCTACAAAAAACAATACCATAAAGAATAAATATCCACCTTCATCAGGCAATTTTTGAGCAAAGTCATTAAAAATAGAGTCGGATATTCCTTGACCAATAAATACCAAGATAATAAGCCACAAATATTTTTTATCAAAACTAAGCCCCCCTCCTTTAGTAGAGGACATATAAATACCTGAAAGTGCTAAGAAAAATGCAATTCCTTTCAGATAAGTAAATGAATCACCATATAAAATAATTGCAGCAAAAACAGGAATAATCAGACTCATTTTATTTGCAACAGTTGTAATTGCAATCCCTACTTTTTGTATTCCATAAGCATAAAAATTAAATACAACAATAAAAAGTGTACCAATAATAATTGCATGATAAAGCCAAGCTGAATTAATGATTTGTTCTAGTGAGAAATCTTGTTCTAAAAAAAAGTAGGCACAAATTCCTGCAGTAATATAATTAAAAATCAACCCTTGTAGATTGTCGACTTTGTACTTTTCGAACATTTTAAATACAATAATTAAAATATTGAAGAGGAGAATTGTGTAAATTATGTTATACATATAAGATTTTAAATCTATCACCTCCAGTTTCATCTTCTGAGATTATTTCTCCTTCAATGGCTGGGGGTTTTACTCCTTCAGTTAGTGTTTTGTTTGTCGTGAAAATTCGTGCTTCATCCCATAATTTTTTATCAATAAAGGATTGTAAGGTATTTCTTCCTCCTTCAATAATTATAGACTGGATATTTTGTTTATGTAATTCTTGTAAAATATTTTTAGTCAAATCGTTAAAGTTAATTTTAATGTAATTATTTGAATTGTTTTTCTCTGATTTTATTTGATTAAAAATAATAGTTTTTGCATCATTATTAAAAAGATTGAAATCAGCTGAAAGTTTCAAATCTTTGTCAATTAAAATCCTAATTGGGTTACTTCCTTCAATTTCACGAACAGTTAGTGAAGGGTTATCCTTTTCTGCAGTAATCCTGCCCACTAAAATTGCATCTTCTTCTGCTCTCCATTTGTGCACTAATTTCTTTGATTCACTAGAAGTCATCCAAAAAGGTTTTGTCTGATTTTTTGGAGCAATAAATCCATCTTTACTTTCAGCCCATTTCAGAATAATATAAGGTCTTTTCTTCTCATGAAAAGTAAAAAATCGTTTGTTTAATTCTCTACTTTCATTTTCTAAAACACCAACTTTAACATCAATTCCAATACTTCTCATTCTTTCAATTCCTTTTCCGGAAACTTCAGAGAAAGTATCAACACATCCGATAACAACTTCTGGTATTTTATTTTTAATTAACAAATCAGAACAGGGAGGGGTTTTTCCAAAATGAGCGCATGGTTCCAAATTTACATAAAGTGTAGATTTAGAAAGTAAACTCATGTCCTTTACACTATTAATTGCATTTACTTCTGCATGATGAGAACCATATTTTTCATGATATCCTTCACCAATAATCTTGTTATTATAAACAATAACTGAGCCCACCATTGGGTTTGGAGATGCACAGCCCATTGCTTTGCTGGCCAACTCAATACATCTTTGCATAAAAAACTCTTCATTTTGCATGCCTCAAAAATAGCAAAATGAATACATTTGTAGCATGGAAAAAGTCAGCAATATTTTAAGCTATTTTAGGGAAGAGCTTTCTGCTGTTGCTGATGAATGTGAAATC
>CAJQHO010000064.1 GCA_905478185.1 uncultured Flavobacteriales bacterium
TCCATTTATCAGGATATAAATTAGAAAATTTCTTTTCTATTTCCTTCTGCAGTAAAAATGTAGGATCAGCTGTATTATCACGCATTACAATAAAATTCTGCATAGACAAATCCTGCAACCCATCACCATTAGGTTTTCTGCTTTTAGAATATTCTTCAAAGCAAGACTTTAAATCATCTCCATGCTTATCTAATAATTCATCTAACATTCTACAATCCTCAAGACTTGCATTCATACCTTGTCCATAAAACGGTACCGTTGCATGAGCAGCATCCCCAATTAACACGGAAGTATCTTTTATATGCCAAGGATAAGTTTTTATAATACCTAAGCCAGAAGTTGGATTAGCAATCCACTGTTCATATAAATCAGGAACTAAATCTAAAAAATCAGGGAAAATAGTACTGAAATAATTTTCTACCTCTGACTTTGAGTTTAGACCTTCAAAAGATTTCTCGCCTTTTTTAGGCGCAAATAAAGTACAAGTAAAACTGCCATCCAAGTTAGCTAGTGCAATAAGCATAAACTCTCCTCTTGGCCAAATATGTAAGGCATTCTTATCTAATAAAAAATTTCCGTTTTTATCTGGAGGAATATGTAATTCTTTATAGTCATGATCGATTTTATTATAACTATAGTCATGATCATACTGCACTACCATTTGCTTCCTAACGGCTGAAAAAGCTCCATCAGCTCCAATTATCAAATCAGATGTGACGGTTTGATTTTGATTTGTATTAGTGTTTTCAAAAACTACACTTGCCTGTTCAAGGTTAGCTTCTACGCATTTCTCATTAAAATAAAGATTCGCTCCATTTTTTGCAGCCAATTTCATCATTAGTACATTTAATTGAGCTCTTGATACAGAATAAATTGCCTGACCATCATTTCCGTAAAGTTGCTCTGTTAAATTACCTTTATCATCATGCATTATTCGTTTATCCATAGGTATAGCGATTTTCATTACCTCAGAGTCAACCCCAACCTTTTTTAATGCAGTCAAACCCCTTTTTGAAAGTGCTAAATTGATAGACTTCCCTGCAGTAATAATCTCTGAACGCAAGTCGTTTCTTCTTTCAAAAATAGAAACATGATGCCCTCTTTTGGTTAAATATAAAGCACATAATGAACCTGCTAATCCAGCTCCTACAATTGTAATATTCTTCTGCATTATAATTCTTCTTTTAGGATATTATAAAAATTAAACACATCCTGAAAACTATTGTAAAGTGGAATAGGCGCCACACGAATTACGTCCGGTTCTCTCCAATCCGCAACTACTCCTTTTTCTGTAATGGAATCAAACAAAGTTTTATTACCATTTTTGACTCGGATAGAAAGCTGGCAACCTCTTTCTTTTGGTGTAATAATTTCTATTCTATCAGTATCGATTTTATTCAATAAATACAATAAGTAATTTGTTAATTCTTTAGATTTTGCAACTAACTTATCCATTCCCACCTCATCAAAAATAGATAGAGAAGCACGAATTGCTGCTAAAGATAAAATTGGAGGATTACTCAATTGCCACCCCTCGGCTGATTGTATAGGATTAAAACTATCTGGCATTTTAAATCTATCCTCTTTGTTGTGCCCCCACCAACCTGCAAAACGGTTAAGTTTTGTAGCATGATGTTTTTCATGTACAAAAGCTGCTGCTACAGATCCAGGGCCAGAATTCAAGTATTTATAAGAACACCAAACTGCAAAATCAACCCCCCATTTATGCAGTTTTAATTTAATATTTCCTGCTGCATGCGCCAAATCAAAACCAACATTAATTCCCTTGGCTTGAGCAAATTTTGTAATTTTTTCAAAGTCAAAAACCTGACCCGTATAATAGTTTACGCCTCCCAACATAATAAGTGCAATATCCTCTCCTTCTCTTTCAATTATTGCAGCAATATCTTCTGTTCGTATTGCAGATTCACCATCTCTTGGCCTTAGTTTTATCAAAGAAGTTTCCGGAGACAGTCCATGGTGTTTTATCTGAGATTCTACTGCATAGATATCAGATGGAAATGCATCTCCCTCAATAATAATTTTATGTCTTTTTTCAGTAGGCTGGTAAAAAGAAACCATCATTAAATGCAGGTTTACCGTTAGGGTGTTCATAGCAACCACTTCAGTTGGTTTTGCTCCAACAATTTTAGCATAACTCTCGGTTAAAAATTCATGATAAGGCATCCAAGGGTTTTTGGCATGAAAATGTCCTTCCACCCCAAAAGTAGCCCAATCTTCCAACTCCTGATTTAAGAATTCCTTGGTGCGTTTAGGCTGCAATCCGAGTGAGTTCCCACACATGTAAATATGCTCTTCTCCATTTTTTTGCAATGGAATATGAAACTCATTTCTATAATTACTTAATTCATCTTTTGCATCTAAACTTAATGCGAAATCTGCTGTATTTTTATACTTCATTTATCTTGTAAATTATGGGTCTGCTTGGTGCTGCATCCGAAACAAATGCAGGGATTTGCAGATTTAATAGATAGGTTCCATCTTCCACAGAAGAAGGAACAAAAATCATTTCTGTAATGGTTTTATTTTGGGTGTTCGGATTCAACTCTTTCCCTTTTGTTTCCCAAAAAATACTATGAGCAGATAGATGTCCGTCATCAAACAATCTATCTACTGAAGGAGTGTCCACCAATAAATGTTTCACTCCTAAACTTACTAGATAATCCATTGCATCTATACTAAAAAAAGCAGGAGTTTCTTTCATATAATCTCTACTTTTCTTTTCTTCAGAATTAGGAAGTGTTCGTATAATAATTCCTTTTAATAACTCAATATTGACTCCTTTGAGTTGAATTTCCAAATCCTCCTTGGTGATTACTAAATCCTCTTTATTTAAATCAGGAGTATAATTTTCATTAGTATTTTTTGGAATAACCGAAACTAAAGTTGATGGAATTAATTCATCATTCAAAGACGATAATATATCAATTATTTCATCTGTAATATGACCAATACATTCTGTATGCGTTCCGTTACAATGAGGAGTAAAACTATAGGTTTCAAAATTACAAGGGCCTCCTTTTCGTGTATCGCCAATAAATTGTCCGTCCTGGTAAGGTGCTGAACTTGCTCTATCAACCCCATAAGTATTGGGCTGTTCTCCATTAAAATTTAAAGGAATAGAAATGTCATTTCCTTTAGAGAAATCAACTTGACATTTTGAGTTTCCTATTTCTACTACTGCCTTCATTATATGAAATCTTCTTTTTTCATATTTAACCAGTTCAATGCATTAACAGAAAGTAATTTCTCTTTTACATTAATTGGGTAAGGCATAGCATGTATCAATTTTCCTGGGTCCAATTCTCCTAAAGGGAAAGGGTAATCAGTACCCAAAGCCACTTTATCTTCACCTACTAATTCCACAAGATACTCCAACATCTTATCATCATGTACCAAAGAATCTAACCAAAATTCTCCTAAATAATCTTTTGGATTTACATTATTATCCACCGCAACCAAATCCGGACGCACATTAAATCCATGCTCAATTCTTCCGATAGTTGCAGGGAAAGAACCTCCACCATGAGCAAAAGCAACTCTCAATTTTGGAAATTTTTGAAACACGCCACTAAAGATCATAGAACAAATTGCAAGAGAAGTTTCCATTGGCATACCTACTAACCATGAGAGCCAATACTTATCCATTTTCTCTTTTGCCATCCACCACCAAGGGTGAATAAAAATACACATGTCCAACTCCTCACATGCTGCATAAAAAGGGACAAAGGAAGGGTCGTCCAAGTTTAAACTATTGATATGAGAGCCAATTTGAACTCCTTTAAAGCCTAATTTTTTAGCTCTTTCTAATTCTTTAATTGCCATGTCAGTGTTCTGCATAGGCACATTTGCCAAGCCAACAAATCTTTTAGGATTTGCATCCACTACTTTTATCAAATCATCATTTATAAATTTAGAAATATCCGATCCATCTCTAGGACTAGTCCAATACGAAAACATAACCGGAACGGTAGATAAAACCTGAACATCAACATCCTGATGATCACATTCAGTAATTCTCAATTCAGGATCCCAACAGTTTGATTCTACTTCTCTAAAAAACTGATCATTCATCATCATTTTAGCACAACAAGGTTTATGGTGTTCTAATTGTACAAACTCTCCATACCCAAATCGTTTATTGAAGTTAGGGATATCCTTTGGTAGGATATGAGTGTGAATGTCAATCGTAAATAATTTCTTCTTCATATTTATATAAATCGTTTGTCTATTTCCATGATGTGTCCGCAACTATTACAAGTTCTTTTGTCTTCTGAAGAATAAAATTCTTTAAATCTTGGTTGAAAATCTTTTTCTACATTGGTAAGTTGAAAATAAGTGTCATGAAGTGGCTCGTTACATTTATCGCAAAACCACATAAGCCCATCTCTTTCTTTTGCAGTTCTTTTGCATTCAATTACTAAACCAATTGAACCTTCTGAACGCATAGGAGAATGGGGGACTTTTGCTGGCAATAAAAATACTTCTCCTTCTTTAACTGGCACATCAATAGCCTTTCCATCTTCTTGAATACGCACTACAATATCTCCTTTTATCTGATAAAAGAATTCTTCTGTTTCATTGTAATGAAAATCCTTACGGACATTCGGACCACCCACTACCATGATAATAAAATCTTCCGATTCAGTATACACACATTTATTCCCAACTGGGGGTTTTAATAAATCTTTATTATCTTCTATCCATTGTAGGAAATTGAAAGGTTTTCTAATACTCATAATTTTAGGTTTTAATGGTTGCTATTACTTTTAATTCTATTGCAATTGGAGTTGGTAAACTCTTTATTTCAATAGTAGTTCTGCAGGGTTGATTATCTTTAAAATATTCGGCATAAATTTTATTGTAGGTATTAAAATCATCCTTCATATTGGTAAGGAAAACTTGAACATCTACCATGTTATCCCAAGATGAACCTGCATCTTCTAAAATAAAACGGATGTTATCAAAAACAGAATGACATTGCGTTTCTATATCATAACTTTCAATCTCTCCTACACTATTCAAAGTTACTCCCGGAATATCTGTTTGTCCTGCTTTTCTGGGTCCTACTCCTGATAAGTACAATATATTGCCAACCTTGCGAGCATGAGGATATAATCCTACTGCTTGTGGTGCTCTATCT
This sequence comes from uncultured Flavobacteriales bacterium, assembly GCA_905478185.1. GTDB lineage: Bacteria > Bacteroidota > Bacteroidia > Flavobacteriales > BACL11 > UWMA-0277. The sequence continues at coordinate 5,165 of CAJQHO010000064.1, forward strand.
GAATTAAATTTTTCTCCGTTCATTTTTCTAAATTTCTTTATACATATAATAATGAGGTCCTATTGCTTCAATATCAAAAAGCTCTCCGATAATCTTAAATCCTACAGATTTATAAAAACTGACTGCCACTAAACGGGCATTACACCACAGCATATCACAGTCTCTTTTTTTAAGTTCTTTAAATGATTCTTCCATCAAATCTGAAGCATAACCTTTTCTTTGAAATCGAGAGTCAGTTGCCATTCCTCTTAATCTATATGCTCTGTTTGATTTTATCTTTATTGATTTTTCAGGATAATATGAAGCGCATGTTACAATCTTTTCACCTACAATACAAGCCATGTGAAAAGTCCCTGCTTCATAATCCTCTATATAGGAAGTAGTAGAAAAATCTTGTCCTTTTCTTAACTCAGAATGCCTTAAAGGTCTGACTTTTTTAGCCTCTACTTTTCTTATATTTACTTTCAATTGTGTTGTCATCTTTAAATCTTAACGCATATATTTTTAGGTTCAGTGAAAAACTGAAGGGACTTAAAGCCTCCTTCTCTTCCAACGCCTGATTGTTTCATTCCTCCAAAAGGGATTCGTAAATCTCGTAAAAGCCATGTGTTAATCCACACAATTCCAGAGTCAATATTTGCAGCAACTCTGTGGGCTTTACTTATATTTTCGGTAAAGATAGATGCTGATAATCCATACTTAGTTGAATTGGCCATTTCCACTACTTCTTCTTCTGTTTTAAAAGGAATTAAGGAAACAACAGGTCCGAAAATCTCCTCTTGATTTATATCACAATCAGAAGAAAGTCCCTCAATAATTGTTGGCTGAACATAGTACCCATCTTTTAGCTCTCCTTCTAGTATTTCTCTTTCTCCTCCAATTAAAATATTTCCTCCTAAAGTTTTTGCTAACTCAATTTTTGCTAGGATTTTTTCCATATGATTCTTGGAAACTACTGCTCCTAAATTAGATGTAGTGTCTTTTGGGTCACCTACTTTTAATTTTGCTGTTTTAGCAACTAAAGCATCTCTAAATTTATCGTAAATTTCTTCTTGAATAAACAGGCGAGAACCACACAAACAAATTTGCCCCTGATTGGTAAATGCTGCACGAGACGCCATACTAACGGACTTATCAAAATCAGCATCTGCAAAAACAATATTTGGATTTTTTCCTCCCATTTCCAATGAAAGTTTTTTGAACATTGGTGCTGTTACAGAAGCAATATGTTTTCCGGTAAGAGTACCTCCCGTAAAGGAAACAATCGGCACATCAGGATGCATAGTTAATGGGTCTCCCGTTTTACTTCCTAATCCATGAACGATATTCAATACGCCTTTCGGTAATCCTGCCTCAATACAAATTTTACTTAGTAAATAAGCGGTCATTGGAGTAACTTCAGAAGGTTTTGCGACTACTGTATTTCCTGCAGCTAGTGCAGGGGCAATTTTCCAAGTCAATAAATAAAGGGGTAAATTCCATGGAGAAATACAGGCTGCTACTCCTACTGGTTGACGCAAAGTATAGTTGATTGCCATACCGTCCATTTCATGCATTTCAGAACTATCATGAAGGATTGCTCCTGCAAAAAATCGAATATTAGCAGGTGCTCTTGGGATATCCACATGAGCGGCTAAAGTTTCTGGTTTTCCATTGTCTTTACTTTCAGCTTTTATCAATTCATCTGAATACTTTTCAATCGTATCAGCTAACTTCATTAGGATATCAGAACGCTTTTGTTTTGGAGTTTTACTCCAACCTTTAAACGCTTCTTTGGCAGCTGCAACCGCATTGTCAATATCCTGCTTTTCAGAGTCTGGAATTAAAGAATACACCTCCCCGTTAGATGGATTGTAGTTATCTAAATAATTTCCGTTTGTTGGTGCTACCAACTCTCCATTTATATAATTTAAAATCTTTTCCATTACAAACTAGCTGTTCTACCACCATCAACTGGGAGGTTAATTCCGTTAATATAACTTGCTGCTGGGCTACATAAAAAGGCCACAGCATTTGCAGTTTCATATGCCTGGCCAAATCTATTAGCTGGCACAGATGATTTCATTGTGTTTGCAATTTCTTCTTCTGTTTTTCCTTGTACAGATGCTTTCTTTGTAATTAAAGTTTTCAATCGGTTAGTATCCGTAAATCCTGGCAATACATTGTTTACCGTAATTCCGTAAGCTCCTACTTCAATAGAAAGTGTTTTTGCCCAGTTAGCAACTGCCGCACGGATGGTATTAGAAACTCCCAACCCTGGAATTGGGGCTTTTACTGAAGTAGAAATAATATTTATAATTCTTCCAAAACCTTCTTTTTTCATTCCTTCAATAACTTTCTGAACCAAAATCTGATTGTTTACCAAATGCATTCTGAATGCATCCTCAAAAGAATCTGTTTTTGCATCAGTAATAGGCCCTCCTGCTGGTCCTCCGGTATTATTTATCAAAATATGATAAGTTCCTTTTAAAAGATTCACTTCTTCTTTTAGTTTTTCAGTGTCCGAAAAATCAATACAAACAAAAGAATGAATTTGCCCTTGGGATTTATCCAAATCATTTAACACATTTAAAAGTTTACTTTCATTACGGGCAATTAGCGTGATGTTTGCTCCTAATTTTGCCAACTCAATAGCAGAGGCTTCTCCAATTCCTTGGGTACTTCCACACACAATTGCATTTTTATTTTTTAAATCTAAGTTCATTTATTCTATAATTATTTTTTTCTCTACCGTTCCATTTTCAAAGATGTAAAACAGTGGAGTATTTCTTATTTCTTTTGTTTCTCTTCCTAAAATATCTGTTATTTTGAGGAGTTCTTTATTTGTAACCTGTTCTTCTATTGATGTTGAACCACTGCAATTTGTACTAAAATAATGTTGAGAATCAATATTTGTCCAATTAGCGTTTGAATAAGAATCATCATCAACATTAATACAAGTAAGATTTGGATTTCCTGTTGTATAAAAATTATAAAAATTTATATTATTTCCATTTCTTATGTCAAGACTTATCAGTTGATTATCTCTACAACTAAAAGAACGTACTGCAGTTGCTCCACTTACATCAAGTGATATAAGGTTGTTGTTTGAGCAATACAAATTATTTAAAACAGAAGCTCCACTTACATTTAGACTTGTTAGATTATTACTAGAACAATCCAAATTAAATAAAGAAGTATTAGTACTAATATTAAGATTTGTTAAATTATTATCATCACAATCTAAAGAAGTTAAACTAGTAAAATCTTCTATTCCTGTTAAGTCATTAATATTAAGACTGCTTAAATGTAATTCTGTTACAGTATCTATAGCTGAGGTATAAACATTATCATCATTAGAAATTCCATTGCCTAGTCCATTTGATTCTAAATAAGTTTCAAAACTATCATCAGGGACATAAGTTAGTGTGGCAGATCCATTAACAACCGTGAACTCTCCAATCATTCCATTTGGAATATGAGGAGTGCAAACATATTCATATTTGCCTGCAACTTGAGGGATATATTGGAAAAATGTATCGGCAGGCATTTGCCATACTTGATCAAAAGAAGCTGCTCCAACAGGAATGTTATCAGACGTTATAGTATGAAGCATCATTGGAAGTAATCCAGCAAAAGGTTCCCACTCCAAAGTGTCACCCAATTGGATTGTAATACTAGCTGGAACGAACTGATAATAGCCCCCCCATACTCCTATTGTATGTATTGTACCTTTTGAACTAAAAGAAGAAAGAATAAATAATGCCAGTAGTAGTTTTTTCATAATCTATTTTTTGTAATTAAATCCTAATGTATCTTTTATCTTTTGGGGTAATTCCGGTAAATAGGAGCGAGAAATCATCAGTGTAGAGATATTTGCCAAATCAGTAAATAGCTTGTGCTTATCCACAGTTTGCTTTAAATATCCTTGTCCTGAACTTCCTCCAGTTCCAATTTTTTGTCCTAACATTTTTTCTACCATTTGCACATGTCGGAATCTCCAAGTTGCAATTTTATGGTCTAGCTCCACAATGCTTCTCAAAAACTGATACGGTAAATGTAAAATTGGTTGATCACGGTATAAATTGATAAGTAATGCAGACATAGTTGCTTTGTATGAAAGTGTTGTTTCCCCTTCTTCCATTGCTTTATTATGCTCTTGTTCCGAAAGTACTCTTTCAAAATATTTTTTGTTTTCTTCAATCATACGGATTCTAATTTCTCTATCACTATCCGTTAAGTTTGCTGCTTTAATTCCTGCAATTTCTTTGTCCAACATTGCATTAACAGCTCCCTCATATTTTGCTGTAAAATCAAAGCCCTCCATATTTAAAAACGGAATACGCTCCAACCATTTTTCAACTAGATTAAAGAGAGACGCATCATCTTCTAAATTTAGAATTTCTTCTTTCTTTTCTCCTTCAAATTGTGCGTGATAAGGACAACCTCCAAACTGATGTCTTTTCTTAATTTTAAGCCCCAACATTACTTCTAACTTTCTGAACTGATGAGATTGAAATCCTGATGCTGGAGATAAATGATCTCTAAAATCTAAGAAATCCAGAGAAGTCATTGTTTCTAAGATATCCAACTGTCCAACAAGGGTAGTCATAATTTTGTTTACCCTATCCATTCTCCTTACAATTACCCCAACATTACTTTCATTAATTTTATCAGCCTTAAACAAATCCATTGCCGATTCAATTTCATGTAAAATCTGTTTGAACCATAATTCATATGTTTGGTGGATGATAATAAAAAGCATTTCCTCATGTGCCGCTTTTTTACCTTCCCCACTTAAAGGGTGTTGAGCATCCAATACTTTATCGAGCGCCAAGTAATTTATATAGTGTACTGATGTTGTTTCTTCTGACATTATTTGAAATTTATAATGCAGCTAAAGTAAGCAATCTGATTTAAAAAATCAAACCTGAAATTATTAAAAAAAAATAAACCAAAATGCATAATGATTCTATCCAAAAAGAGAAATACATTTCTCCCTTACTTTCATCTGATTTTCTAATGAAAATTGAAGCCACAAAATACAACAAAATTAATGCTAATAAATTTGAAGAATTTAAGCTGTTTTCAAATGATTGAAAAATAGCAATTAATACACAAATAAATAAAGCCGAAACTCCAATAACTTTTGATTTTTGAACTCCAAAAAACAAAGGAATTGTTTCTAAATTTTGAGCATCATGCTGCAAATCTCGAATATCAAAAGGAATAGTTATGGCAAAAACAAACAAAAATCGTGATATTAAGTGCAAAACAATATTTTGTGTAATTGGGATGTTATTTTCAATTACCAATAACAACATAGTGCTAATAGTCCATATCAAGGAAATTACAAATATTTTGCTAAACGGAACTTTTCTTAAGCCAAAAGGATAAAGTAATGAAAGTACTCCTGAAAATGCAATTGCAATTTGAGTAGGAGCTTGAAATTTAAAAAAGTAATACCCACTCATTATCCCTCCTGATAAAATAAGCGAATAAATAACTCTCTTATTTTCTACTAACCACTGCTTTCTAACATGATTTGAACCTCTTTTAACTCTTACAACTCTCTGGAAATTATAGGTAAATATTGTAGCGAAAAATATAAACTTACTGATCTGATAATTTGCCGTTTCAAGAAATAATTCAGAGCTCAAAGCCAAAGCAAGCACACAGAATGCAACCCAAATATTACTAAAAACCAGAAAGCGAATGAATGATTTCACTTTGCTAAAATACAAAATCTAAATAACGATATTTATAATTCGTTTTGGTACGACAATTACTTTTTTAGGTGACTTTCCTTCTAAATAATGAGCCGTTCTTTCGTGTTTCAGCACCTCAACTTCTACCTCTTCTTTGCTCATTTCGGCAGGAAGTGTAATTTTAAATCTCATTTTTCCATTAAATGAAACAGGGTAATTTATTTCAGACTCCACTAAAAAACTTGCATTAAATCTAGGGAAGTCTGCAATTGTTACGGAAGATTCATTTCCTAATTTACTCCAAATTTCTTCCGATATGTGAGGTGCATAAGTAGAAAGTAGAACAGTAAAGTCAGAGATGATTTCTCTACTATTACATTTTTGTTCTGTTAGCTCATTTATGCAAATCATAAAAGTACTTACTACAGTATTGAAAGAATGTCTTTCAATATCCTCAGCTACTTTTTTAATGGTTTTGTGTAGGGTTTTGCAATTTTCTTTTGTTGGCTTTTCATCTCCAACATTAAAATTATTATCAGAATTATGAGCCAAACGCCAGAACTTCCTTAAAAAATTATGTACTCCATTTATTCCTTTTGTATCCCATGGCTTAAACTGTTCTAACGGACCTAAAAACATCTCATAAAGTCTTAAAGTATCGGCTCCAAATTTCTGAACTAACTCATCTGGAGTTTGTACATTATACTTGGATTTTGACATTTTCTCTACTTCATGTCCGCACAAATATTTTCCTTCATCATTCAAAATAAACTCAGCATCAGCATATTCCGCTCTCCAATTTTTGAATGCATCAATATCCAACACATCATTATCTACAAAACTAATATCCACATGCAAACGAGTCGTTTTGTGCTCTTTTCTTTTATCAAAACTTACAAAAGTATTCGTGTCTTTTATTCTATATATAAAGCTTGATCTCCCCAAAATCATTCCTTGGTTTATCATTTTTTTGAATGGCTCATCAAAACCAATAAACCCTCTATCGTACAGGAATTTAGTCCAGAAACGAGAATACAATAAATGCCCAACTGCATGTTCTGCTCCTCCAATGTATAAATCTACTTGTCCCCAATAATCTGATTTTTCTTTTGCACAAAATTCCGCACCATTATTTGGATCCATGTATCGTAAAAAATACCATGAGCTTCCTGCCCAACCTGGCATAATATTACATTCCATTCTATCTCCTTCAAACACATTCCAATCCTCTTTATTGGCTCTAGCTAATGGAGGTTCTCCACTTGAAGTTGGTAAATATTTATCAACTTTAGGAAGCGTTACCTGTTTGTCATCTTCCAAAACATAAGCTATTTCTCCTTTATAATATGCCGGGAATGGTTCTCCCCAATATCTTTGTCTGCTGAAAATTGCATCACGCAAACGATAATTTATTTTACCATTTCCGAAACCTCCTTCTTCAATTTTATAAATCGCTAAACTAATTGCCTTTTTAGCCGCTAGTCCATTTAAAAAATCAGAGTTAGTAATGTTTACATTCTTGTCTTCATTTGCCCCTTCACTTACATCAAATCCCTCAAAAATATTAATAATTTCCAAACCAAAATGAGTAGCAAAATCCCAATCTCTTTGGTCTCCACAAGGGACAGCCATTACCGCACCAGTTCCATAAGAAGCTAGTACATAATCTCCAACCCAAACCTGCACTTTATCTCCTGTAAATGGATGAATTGCATAAGAACCTGTAAATACTCCAGTCACGCTTTTGTCTGCTTGTCTGTCTCTTTCCGATTTTAGTTTTCCGGTATTTACATAGGCTTCAACTTTCTGTTTTTGCTCATTAGTAGTTATTTCTGACACTAGCTCATGTTCTGGCGCTAACACCATAAAATTAACACCAAAAATGGTGTCCGGACGAGTAGTGAAAACTTCTATTTTATCATCCGAATTTTCAAGCTTAAAACTTACAGAAGCTCCTTTTGATTTCCCAATCCAATTCTTTTGGATTTCCTTTATGGAATCTGACCAATCTACAGTATCTAATCCTGAAATTAACCTATCCGCATAAGCTGTAATCCTTAAGGACCATTGCTTCATTAATTTTTGTTCTACAGGAAAACCTCCTCTTTCCGAAAGCCCATCTTTTACCTCATCATTTGCCAAAACTGTCCTTAAACCTTCACACCAATTTACCCAAGTGTCCGACAAAAATGCCAAACGATAATTCAACAACATTTTTTCTTTTTCTGCTTCAGAAAAATTACTCCACTCCTCTGCTGAGAAACTTGGTGTGTTATCATCACAAACTGCTTTTGAGTTTTCATTTCCATTTTTCTCAAAATAGGCTAACAAAGCAGCAATTGGGATGGCCTTATCTTCTTCATTACAATAGCAAGAATTAAACAATTGCTTAAAAATCCATTGTGTCCATTTATAATAATTAGGGTCGGAAGTTTGTATTTTTCTACTCCAATCGAACGAAAAACCAATTTGATCTAACTGTTTTCTATACCTTTCAGTATTATCTTTAGTCGCTTCTGCTGGGTGAATTCCTGTCTGAATAGCATATTGTTCTGTTGGTAGGCCAAAAGAATCATATCCCATTGGATGCAACACATTAAATCCTTTTAATCTTTTATAACGAGCAAAAACATCAGAGGCAATATAACCTAGTGGATGTCCAACATGCAAGCCTGCCCCAGAAGGATAAGGAAACATATCCAATACATAATATTTCTCTTTTGAAGCATCTTCTGAAACCTTATAAGTTTCATTTGCTCTCCAATTGTCTTGCCACTTTTTTTCTATCTTATTAAAATCGTATTCCATCTTATTCACATTATTCAGTTTGCAAAGTTAAGGAATAACATCAATTAGTAAATTGTATTTTTATATTTTAGCGAACTATATGAAAACAAGCAAAAATAAAACTCTAAACAGAAGGATCCTCTCTTCTTCAACTTCAGTTGTTATTAGCCTTTCACTTGTATTGTTTGTTGTTGGTTTATTGGGTTTAGTTCTGATAAACGCGCAAAAATTATCAGATTATGTAAAAGAAAATATCGGCTTCACAATTATGTTAAAAGATGATGTGAACGAGATAGAAACATTAAAATTTCAAAAAATATTAGATGCTTCTGATTTTGCAAAAAGCACTTCCTTTACAACAAAAGAACAAGCAACTGCTGATTTAAAAACTGATTTAGGAGAAGATTTTGTTGAGTTTTTAGGTTACAGCCCTCTTTTAGCGTCTATTGATGTAAAACTTAATGCTGAATATGGAAATACTGATAGTTTGCAAATAATCACCAATGAATTAAGCGAAAATGCTAATGTTTTTGAAGTCTATTATCAAAAAGATTTAATAGACAAACTCAACTCAAATGTAAATCGCTTGTCATTCTTTTTACTTATTTTTTGTGTGCTACTTTTTTTTATCGCTTTTGCGTTAATTAACAACACTATCCGACTTTCAGTTTACTCAAAAAGATTTCTAATACGAACAATGCGATTAGTTGGTGCAACTAATAGTTTCATTCAAAAACCATTTCTATCTAAAGGAATTTATCAAGGAATATACAGCTCACTTTTTGCTATTTTTATGCTTATTGGCGCAATACAATTAGTGCAAGGAGATACAGCTAATATGCTTAATATTGATGATTTAAAAATTATTGGAATTGTTTTTTTACTGATTTTAGCATCAGGATTAGTTATCAGTATTTTTTCAACTTTCTTTGCAGTAAGAAAATTTATAAAACTTAACGAAAACGAACTTTACAACTAAAAATTAAACTATGGATTTTGCATTCAAAAAAAAGAACTACACGCTTTTACTTATCGGATTAGCTTTTATGGCTAGCGGACTAATTTTAATGATTGGAGGAGGCTCAGATGACCCAACAAAATTCTCTGATGCAATCTTTGATTTTCAGAGGTTAACATTAGCTCCAATTTTATTAGCTACAGGCTTCATTATTGAGATTTTTGCAATTATGAGCAAAAGCAAAGAAGCTTAATAAATGGAAATAATCAATGCTATTATCCTTGGAATTATTCAAGGACTAACTGAGTTTTTACCCGTTAGCAGTAGCGGGCATTTGGAAATTGCAAAAGCAATTTTAGGAGAAGGAAAAGTAGGAGAAGAAAGCCTAATGATGACAGTTGTCCTCCATTTTGCAACTGCCCTATCCACTATTATTATTTTCAGGAAGGATTTGATTAAAATATTCTCAGGGCTCTTTCAATTTAAAAACAATGAAGCATTTCAATTCTCTTTAAAAATTGTTTTATCCATGATACCAGCTACTTTGGTTGGAGTGTTTTTTAATGATGAAATAGAAGCGCTATTTGGTGGTGCATTGACTTTAGTAGGAAGCATGCTCTTAATTACAGGTTTGTTATTATTCCTTGCTGACAGAGCTAAAGCATCAGAAAAGCAGGTAGGGGTTAAAGATGCTATCCTTGTAGGGATTTCACAAGCCATAGCTATCCTTCCTGGAATTTCACGCTCAGGAGCAACAATATCAACAGCTGTACTTTTAGGAATTGACAAAGAAAAAGCAGCACGATTCTCCTTCTTGATGGTTGTTCCTTTAATCTTTGGGAAAATGGCTAAAGATTTTTTTTCAGGAGAAATTTCAGCAACAGATACAAACTTTTTAGCACTATTTATTGGCTTCATTTTTGCTTTTTTAACAGGAATGCTTGCCTGTAAATGGATGATAAAATTAGTAAAAAGTAGTCAACTTAAATACTTTGCTTACTACTGCTTTGCTATTGGATCTATTGTAATAGCGACATCATTATTATAATATGGATAACTTCCCTGAAACGGTAGAGGACTTTCTAGACGGACAAATCCTTTTGATAAACAAGCCTTTGGGCTGGACATCTTTTGATGTGGTAAAAAAGATAAAAAATCTAATCCGCACTAAATATAGTTTAAAGAAAATAAAAGTAGGGCATGCAGGAACTCTTGACCCTTTAGCAATTGGACTATTAATTGTTTGTACAGGTAAATTTACCAAGCTAATTTCTAAAATTCAAGGGCAAGAAAAAACTTACACAGGAACAATTACCTTAGGCGGAACAACTCCATCTTATGATTTAGAAACTGAAGTGGATAACAATTATGAAACTGCACATATTACTGAGGAGCTAATTAAAGACTCTACAACTCAGTTTATCGGAGAAATTGACCAAAAACCACCCATCTTTTCAGCTTTAAAAAAAGGGGGTGAAAGGCTATATGAAAAAGCAAGAAGAGGGGAAACTATCGAAATTGAAAGCAGGAAAGTAACAGTTAGAGAATTTACCATTAACTCAATAGAAAACCTAGAAGTTAACTTTGAAATTAAATGTAGTAAAGGAACCTATATTCGTTCAATAGCTCATGATTTTGGAGCAGCCTTAAATAGTGGTGGACATCTTTCGAAACTTTGCAGAACATCAATTGGGGAATATCAATTATCAGTAGCGATTGATGTAGAAACCTTTAAAAAACTGTTAAATAAGTAGTTTTACTTGACTTCTGCTTTTTCATACATTATATTTGCAAACTTTAATTTAAAACAAAATATCAGATGAAATATAAATTGTCAATGTACAAGTTTGACTTACCTCAAACAAGAATCCCTAATAAACCTATTCAATACAGAGAAGATGCGAAAATGATGGTTGTTGATAGAAAAGATGGGAAAATTGAACACAAAAAAGTATCTGATTTAAAAGATTATTTTGTTAAAGGAGATGTAGTTGTTACCAATAATACAAAGGTGTTCCCTGCAAGATTACAAGCTAACAAAGAGAAAACTGGAGCAATGATTGAAGTCTTTTTACTTAGAGAATTGAATAAAGAGAACAGACTTTGGGATGTTTTAGTTGATCCTGCAAGAAAAATTAGAATCGGTAATAAATTATTTTTTGGAGAGAATGATGAATTAGTTGCTGAGGTAATTGACAATACAACATCAAGAGGAAGAACGCTAAGGTTTTTGTTTGATGGAACTCATGAAGAGTTTAAAGAAACTATTACAGCACTTGGTGAAACTCCAATCCCAAAACACTTTGGAAGAGAGGCAACTAAAGAAGATACTGAACGATTTCAAACTATTTACGCAAAGCATGAAGGGGCTGTTTCTGCACCAACTGCAGGGCTTCATTTTAATAAAATTTTAATGAAGCAAATGGAATTGAATGGGATTGAATTTGCTGAAACTACATTACATGTTGGCTTAGGAACTTTCAATCAAATTATGGTAGAGGATCTTTCAAAGCATAAAATGGAATCAGAAGAAATTAGTATTCCTAAAAGAGCTGCTGAGCAAATCAATACTGCAATTAGGCAGAATAAAAGAATATGTGCTGTTGGGACAACTGTGATGAGAACTTTGGAAACTTCTATCTCTACAAAACATGAAGTAATTCCTTTTGAAGGGTGGACAAATTTATTTTTATTCCCCCCTTATAAACACAAAATTGCAAATTGCATGCTAACTAATTTTCATTTACCTAAATCATCTTTAATGATGCAGGTTTCTGCTTTTTCTGGTTTAGATCTTTTGAAAAAAGTTTACAAAGAAGGAATTAAGAAAAAATACAATTTCCATACATATGGAGATGCAATGCTAATTTTATAAATGAAAAAAGTTGCTTTAATAGTTGCCGGAGGAAAGGGAGAGCGCATGAATGCCGATATTCCTAAGCAGTTTTTACTATTAAATAACTTGCCAATTTTGATGCACACCATAAAACAATTTTCTCATTTTGAGGAAATTGTTTTAGTTTTACCTAAGTCGCAATTTGATTATTGGAATGGACTTTGTAAGAACAATAATTTTACTCAGATACACATTTTAGTTGAGGGCGGGGAGACAAGATTTCATTCTGTAAAAAATGGACTTGATAAAATTGATAATACTTCAGTTGTTGCTATTCATGATGGAGTTCGCCCACTTATTTCTACTGCATTAATTATTAGTTTAGTTGGGAAAATTAAAAGTGGAATTGGCGTAATTCCTGTTGTTCCTGTAAAAGATTCTATTCGGAAAGTAGAAGGAGAAAACTCTACAAATATCGATAGAAGTAACTTGTATAAAGTACAAACGCCACAATGTTTTTTAAGTGCTGATATAAAGGAAGCATATACTCAAGATTTTTCTGGCACTTTTACTGATGACGCATCAGTATTTGAAGCAAATGGCGGAAAAATTAATACCCTTTTGGGAGAGGAAAAGAACCTGAAAATCACTACCCAAGAGGACTTGAATATTGCTGAAATTTTATGATTGAAATTAGTTTTGTTCCTGAATTTCAAATTAGCGAAAAAGATAGTATTGCGATTAATAATCTAGTGCAAAAATCTTTTCCTGAAGTTGATTATAAAAGTAGAGATTATTTTAAACAAACACCACATTACAGAATTCTTGCTAAAGAAAATGACACATTAATTGGGCAAGTTGGGCCTGACTATCGAGTCATGAAATTAGGTAATAGTCCAATTAAAGTTTTAGGACTAATTGATATCTGTATATATTCCAGGCATAGAGAAAATGGAATTGGAGAAAAATTATTACAAAAGGCAGATAAGTTATCTTTAGAATTTTCTGAAAGAATTGATTTTCTATTTTTAGTAACTAATATTCCAAACTACTTTGAAAAGTATGGGTTTAGGAGAGTTGAAACTACAACTACTTGGCTAAAAATTCATCAACATAAAAATTATGGAGTTGGGACTGAAAAAATAGATGATACTCACTTCATGATTAAGTCCATCAAAGATAAAAAATGGGAAGGAGAGAATTTAGATTTACTTTGTTATATGTACTAAATAACCTTAATAAAACTCTCAGCAGTAACTTTCACTCCATCCAAATTTCCAATCAAATTAACACCAGGAATTTTTCCTTTTTCAAAAGTGCCCAGCTGCTCAAAGCCTAAAGCTTCTGCTCCATTTTTACAAGCTATTTTAAGCAATGTATTCATATCAAAATTAGAGTTTTCTTGTATTATGTTAAGTTCCTCCAAAATAGAAAGGGAATTATTAGAAGCTAAACTATCCGTTCCTACACACAATTTATTTGCATCAAACATAGAATAGTCTGGCAAGGCGTTTTCAATGTATAAATTAGCTTTTGGGCAAGTGCAGTAATAGTTATCAGAAATATATTTCTTTTTAGAAAAAGTATTATGAACCAATAGCATTTTTTTATTTCCTAATTCCTCTAAAACTGAATTAGATTTAGTTCTATTATTCCATACTTCTGGACTCGCATTTATTTCTTTCAGCCAATTATAGAATGATCCTCTTTTATGTTCAAACAATTCATTTTCATGTTTTGTTTCTTGCATGTGTATAGTCATCAATTCATCTTCATTAGAAAATGAATTTTTTATTTCTTCCATCAATTTTGGAGGAACAGAATATGGTGCATGAGGAGAAATTGTTGCCTTTTGTGCAACTTTTCTAAACTGATTTCTCAAATCTTTAGCGTCAGAAATAATTTGATTTTCTAAGTCATCCTTAACCCCAAAAACCTCAATAAAATTATAGTATTGAAGATTCCCTTTTTGCTTTTGCGACAAAGTATCAGTAGTATTACAAATGTCGCCAACCGCAACAATTCCATTGGTAATCATTTGCTGTTCAGCCTTGTTAACTGCAATTTGTTTTTCAATTACTGTATAACTATCTCTTTGCTGTATTGCGCCAATAAAATCCAAAAACCCTTTGCCTTTTTCTGCCTTTCCTGAAAGGTGAGATAGTTCCAAATGACAATGCGCATTCACAAATCCTGGGCATAATACCCCCTCAAACACCTCTAGTTTTTCTTGAGGTACTTCACTCCTATTTTCAAAAACTGCAATCACCTCTCCATTATCAGAAATTTGCAATACTCCATGTTTTATTGGGGCTATAAATAAAGGAAATAAATAATCGGCAGTTAAAAATCGCATAGCACAAAAGTAATATATCTTTGCAATATATTATGAGTGACAAAAAAGACATCAGAGAATTAAGTTTAGAACAGATACAAGAATTCTGTATAGAGCATAAAATGCCTAAATTTAGAGCAAAACAAGTTTGGGAATGGTTATGGAAAAAAAGAGCTGTTTCATTTGAAGAAATGACTTCCTTATCCAAGGATATGCGTGAATTATTTTCTAATAATTTTACTATAAATGCAGTAAAAATCCATAAAGCGGAAAGAAGTATTGACGGCACAATTAAGTACAGCCTTCAATTGCATGATAAACTATTAGTGGAAGGAGTAATAATCCCTTCAAAAAATAGACTGACTGCCTGTGTCTCATCACAAGTTGGGTGTAGTTTGGCTTGTGAATTTTGTGCTACTGGAACAATGAAATTGGACAGAAACTTAAGCGCACCTGAAATTTATGACCAAGTTTTTATCTTAAATGAAGAAGCTATTTCTAATTTTGGGAAACCATTATCTAACATAGTGTATATGGGTATGGGAGAACCTCTTTTAAATTACAAAGCTTTATTAGGGAGTGTTAAATTCATCACAACTGAACAAGGGTTAGGCATGTCTCCAAAACGAATAACAGTCTCTACTGCAGGAATTGCTAAAATGATTATGAAATTAGCTGATGATGATGTAAGATTTAATCTTGCTATTTCATTACACACCGCTAGCAACAGTAAAAGAGATATTTTGATGCCCCTAAATCAAAAAATAAAACTAGAAGAACTAAGGGAGTCAGTTCAATATTTTTATGATAAAACAGGAAGTAGAATTACTTATGAATATATCTTATTCAAAGATTTAAATGACAGTTTAGAAGATGCACAAAAACTGGTGCAATTTGGAAAAGCTAGTCCATGTAAAATTAATCTAATTGAATACAATACTGTTGATGATTTACCTTATGAGAAATCTTCAAATAAGGTTACTGAAAAATTTATTAAATTCTTAGAGGAGAAAAAATTAATTGTGAATTTAAGAAGAAGCAAAGGGAAAGATATTGCTGCTGCATGTGGGCAATTAGTAAATAAACTTAAATAACTTTTTAACAAAGAAAAAAGAAACTTTTTTAGGGCTCATTTCTTTGTATATTCGCACCTCTACTTTACAAGTATTTTGTCAATAATTAAAGATATAAAATCACCCATTAAATTGGAAATGGATTTGTTCGAAAACAAGTTCAAAGATTCATTAAAAAGCAATGTTTCTTTACTTGATAGGATTATGCATTATATCATCAAGAGAAAAGGAAAGCAAATGCGACCAATGTTTGTTTTTCTAACAGCTAAACTTTTCGGTAAATTTGAGGAAAATACCTACCGTGCAGCATCAATGATAGAGCTTTTACACACAGCAACTTTAGTACATGATGATGTAATTGATGAGGCAGATTTTAGAAGAGGATACTTTTCAATAAATGCACTTTGGAAAAATAAAATTGCAGTTTTAGTTGGAGATTTTTTACTAAGTAGAGGATTGCTTTTAGCTGTAAAACATGAAGAATTTGAACTTTTAAAAATCATGAGTACTGCAGTTCAGGATATGAGTGAGGGGGAGCTTTTACAAATTGAAAAAGCTAGAAAACTAGATATTACAGAAAAAGTTTACTTTGATATTATCCGACAGAAAACAGCTACTTTAATTGCGGCTTGTTGTGCAAGTGGAGCAAATTCAGTTGGAGAGGATAAAAATACTGTTGAAACAATGCGTTTATTTGGTGAAAAAGCAGGTATTGCTTTTCAAATAAAGGATGATTTGTTTGACTATACTCAGAGTACATTTATAGGTAAGCCAACCGGTATTGATATTAGAGAGCGAAAAATGACTCTTCCACTCATTTACACTCTAAATAATATCTCCAAGAAAGAGAAAAATAACATCATAGATATTGTAAAAAACCATCATGAAAACGATAAAAAAGTAGCGGAATTAATTGAGCTGGTTAAAGAAAATGGAGGTTTGAATTATGCTGAGAATGTAATGATAGAGTATCGTAATGAAGCGCTTGAAATTCTAAATCAGTTTGATGATAATGAAGCAAGAAGATCATTGGAATTATTATTAAATTATGTTGTAAATAGAAAAAAATGATACCTCAAGATACGATAGAAAAGATATTTGATACAGTAAGAGTTGAGGAAATTGTAGGTGATTTTGTTGAGCTCAAAAAAGCAGGTGTAAATTACAAAGGGAGGTGCCCTTTTCATGATGAGAAAACACCCTCATTTGTAGTATCTCCAACTAAAGGTATTTATAAATGTTTTGGGTGTCAAAAGGGAGGTAATAGCATAAATTTTATACAAGAACTACAGGGGGTTTCATACCCTGAAGCTTTGCGATATGCTGCAGATAAATATAATATTGAAATTGAAGAGCAAGAGCTTACTCCTGAGCAGGAAAGCAGAATGTCAGCTAAAGAAAGTCAATTTATTGCAACTAAATTTGCAAGCGAATACTTTCAAAATGTTTTATGGAATACTTCAGAAGGAAAAGCAGTTGGATTAAGCTATTTTAAAGAAAGAGGGTTTTCTGAAGATACAATTAAAAAATTCAAATTAGGATACAGCCCTAAAAAGCAAAACTCCTTTGAAAAAGCAGCAACAAAAGCTGGTTATGACTTAGAAATTTTAGCTGCTTCAAGTTTAATTGGGAAAAATGAAGATGGAAAAACTTATGATAAATTTCGTGAGAGAACCATTTTTACAATTCATTCCTATACAGGTAAAGTTATTGGATTTGGGGGGAGAGCATTTAGCCCTGATGCGAAATCAAAATATTTAAACTCTGGGGAAACTTTAATATATGATAAATCCAAAGTTTTATATGGGCTTAACCTATCTAAACAAGCAATTAGCAAAGCTGATAGATGTTTTATTGTTGAAGGGTATACAGATGTAATTTCTATGCATCAAAATGGAGTGGAAAATGTTGTTTCTGCTTCCGGGACAGCATTAGGGCCCCAACAAATTCAGTTAATAAAACGTTCAACAAATAATGTTACTTTGCTTTTTGATGGAGATAAAGCTGGAATAAAAGCAACCCTACGATCTATTGATTTGTGTCTAAAGGCAGAAATGAATGTAAAGATTGCAGCTTTCCCTGATGGAGAAGATCCAGACTCATTCTCAAAAAAATTAAGTACAGAGGAATTTCAAGAATATTTAGAAAAATCTGCAATAAATTTTGTTGATTATCTAATTGAACTTTACAAACTAAATGACATCAATGACCCTACTCAAGTTATTGAAATTAAAAAAAAAATAATCAAATCAATATCTGAAATCCCTGATGTATTTAGTAGAGAAGAATATTGTAAGATATATCACCAAAAACTAGGAATAGAGGAAGTTAAATTAATTGCCCAAGTAAATAAAGCAAGGTCAATGGTAGTAAGCTCACCTAGTAGAAATTTAAGCCCCAAAAAAGAAGCTGTAAAAACTAAAAAACTTAGTAGAAACTCTGAAGATAAACTACAAAAACAAGAGGAAGAAGTTTTACGATTATTGCTAAACTATGGAAATGAAACATTTATCCTAGATGAAGAAGATGAAAGTGTTGCCGCAATGATAATAAATGAGTTAGAAAATGATGGTATCGAATTTTCTACACCAATTCACAATGAAATATATCAAGAGATTATTGCTAAAATTGAGGAAACAGGGAAAATACATATCCAATCTTTTATAAATAGTAATAAAGAAAATATTAGTTCTTTGGCTGTAAAGTTAGTTGCAACCCCACATAGTATTAGTAATAATTGGGAAGAAAGACATAAAATCTATACCGGACTTGAAAGCCAAAAGATGCAAAAAACTACTAAAAAAGCAATCTTGTCACTTAAAAAAGGGGTAGTTGATTTTCAAATATCAGAGCTTCAAAAGGCAATTAAAGAAGAAGCTATTGATACTGCAGGTATTAAAAAACTAAGTGAGCTTACTAAGATAAAAACTCAAATTGCTAAACTTTTAGGAAGAAATATTGGGTAGGTTATTCTCAATATTAATTTGCATGGTTTTTATTTCTAAGATAAAAGCTCAAAATATTAATTATGAAAAAATTGGTGATAATCTACAGATGGCATTACCTGTTTCAGCTTTCGCTTCTACTTTTATTTGGAAAGATAATCAAAAAGCTCCCTTACAATTTATTAAAACTATGGGGAGCTCTTTTATAGTAACGCATAGTTTAAAAAGAATTATCAACAAGGAAAGTCCGAATGGTGGTGATTATAGCTTCCCTTCAGGGCATACTTCGGCAGCTTTTACTGGTGCTGTATTTATAGAAAAACGATATGGACTAAAAGCAGGAATCCCAGCTTATATACTTGCTAGCTAGGTAGGGTGGAGTAGAGTTTACTCTAAACATCATGATTATTATGATGTAGTAGCTGGTGCTCTACTCGGCATAGGAAGTGCATATATTTTTACAATACCATTCAAAAATAAAATAGAATTAACTACAGGTAGTAATCAGGGAATTCAAACTTACGGATTAAGAATTAACCTTTAGATCATTTAGCATCAATTGTAAGTTTTTTCTTCCATTCCACTCATTTTCATTTATAGAATAGCAGATATCAAACTCATTATAATCTTTAATGTTTTCAAAGGCATCTCCCATACTAAAGCCAATTCCAGCAAGAGATCCTGATGCTGTTTTTGTATTTATTCTCAAGTGAGATTTATCAGCACCAATCCTTTTCCCATAGCCATTATCTACTACACTCCTACTTACAAAAATAGGAGATAAATTCTGAGGGCCGAAAGGAGAAAATTGTTTTATTATCCTAAATAATTTACCATCTACAGCATCAATATCAATTTCCATATCAACATCAATTTTTGGGGATAATTGATCCTCAGTAATACTCTCAGAAACTACTTTTTCAAAAGCAATAATAAATTCTGATAAATTTTCTTTTTTAATACTTAAGCCTGCAGCATATTTATGTCCCCCAAACTTTTCACATAAATGAGCGCATTTTGAAATTGCTTCATATAAATCAAAATCATGCACAGAACGAGCAGATCCAGTTAATATGCCATCTTTTTCAGCCAATACAATAGTTGGCTTATAATGAGATTCTATTAAGCGAGATGCAACAATACCTACCACTCCTTTATGCCAATTTTTACTAAAAACAACTGTTGATTTTTTATTTTCATCAATCATTTCTAGAGCTTCCTTAGTTATATTTTGATCCAAATTTCTTCTAGTTACATTATTCTCCTCAATAAATGAAGCAAGTTTTTTAGCTCTATCTAAATCTTGCTCAACCAAAATTTCAACTGCTTTTTTTGCATGTTCAATTCTCCCTGCTGCATTAATTCTTGGAGCTATTCCAAAAACTACATCAGAAATTGAGAGTTCTTTTATTTTATTAGCAATATCCATTAATGCTTTTAATCCAGCCCTAGGATGGGTGTTGATTTGTTTTAATCCAAAATAGGAAAAAACTCTATTTTCACCAGTCATAGGGACAATATCCGCGCCTATACTTACCGTTAACAAATCCAAATACTCTGAAATTTCTGAAAAATCAATATTATTTTTCTGACTATATGCTTGAATTAATTTAAACCCAACTCCACAGCCTGAAAGCTCTTTGTACGGATAATTACAATCACTTTGCTTTGGATTTAAAATAGCAACAGCTTTAGGTGTTTTATCAGCAGGGTTATGATGATCGCAAATAATAAAATCTACTTCTTTCTCATTAGCATAATCTACTTGATCAAATGCCCTAATCCCGCAATCCAAAGCAATAATTAATGAAAAATTATTCTTTTTTGCATAATCAATTCCTTTCAATGAAATCCCATACCCTTCTTCATATCTACATGGGATATAGTATTCAATTTCAGGAGAAAATCTTTTCAGGAAAGAATACATCATAGCTACAGATGTTGTGCCATCTACATCATAATCTCCATACACTAAAACCTTTTCTTTATTCGCAATTGCTTTCTCAATTCTATCAACAGCATCTTTCATATTCTTCATCAAAAAAGGGTCATGTAAATGCTTTAACTCTGGCCTGAAAAATAGTTTTGCATCATCAAAATTTTCAATGCCTCTTAAAACTAAAAGATGAGCAACAATATGGTTTACTCCCAAATCCTTTGCTAATTTTTGTACAGATTTCTGATCCGATTTTTGAATAATCCACCTTTTTTCCATTACCTCATTATTTTGGTTTGCGTTAAAATAGAGTATTTATGAATAAGCTCAAAAAGTTCAGCAATCATTTGCTCGTCTATACCCAGATTTTTAGCATTCTCTTTTCTGGTCTTTAAAATATCAAACCATCTTTCAATCTGAAAGATAGTTAACTTGTTTTTATTCTTAAAGTGCCCTATTTCTTCTACAATATTTTTCCTGTCATTAAGCAAATCAATGATTTTGGTATCTAAAATATCTATCTGATTTCTATATGAAAATAATTCTTTTTTAAATGCTTCATCACGTAATTTTGCATCTCTAAGTATTAAATTATTCAGTATGTTTTCTAAATCAATTGGTAATATCTGCTGATTAGCATCACTTAATGCTTTGCTAGGATTATTGTGCGTTTCTATCATCAAACCATCCATATTTAGATCCATAGCTGTTTGTGAAACATCCTCTATTAAAGAAGCGTTTCCTGAAATATGTGAAGGATCACAGATAATAGACAGATCACGAACTTCTTCTCTTAACTTTATAGGCAATTCCCATTTAGGATCATTTCTAAATGCTAACTTTTCATAACTATAGAATCCTCTGTGAATTGCTGAAAGTTGAGTAACTCCAGATTTATTTAAACGCTCAAAAGCACCAAGCCAAAGACCAATTTCAGGGTGAATAGGGTTTTTTACAAAAACGGGTATGTCAACTCCTTTTAAAGCCTCTGCAATTTCCTGTAAATAAAAAGGATTAACAGTGGTTCTAGCTCCAATCCAAAGCATATCAATTCCAGCATCCAGACAAAGTTCAACATGCTTAGCTGTCGCTACTTCTGTCGCTACCTTCATGCCCGTTTGAAGTTGAGCCTGTTGCATCCATTTTAATGCATCTTTACCAATACCTTCAAAAGAATTTGGTTTTGTTCTCGGCTTCCAAACACCAGCCCTAAAAACATCTGCAGTCCCTTTTAACTCTTTTGCTATCTGCAAAATTTGTTCTTCTGATTCTGCACTGCAAGGCCCAGCAATTACATATGGTTTTTTATCTATAAATTTCTTGAGTTCCATTATTTTCCCTCTACAATAATTACAAATTCCCCTTTAGGTTTTTTCTGCTCAAAATACTCCATTACCTCTTTTGCACTTCCCCTTTTTGTTTCTTCAAACATTTTTGATATTTCTCTTGAAACAGACACTTTCCTATCCTCTCCAAAATACTCAGAAAAAAGAGAAAGTGTTTTAACAATCCTATGAGGAGATTCATAAAAAACAATGGTTCTTTCTTCCTCTGAAAGCAATTTTAGTCTTGTTTGTCTTCCTTTTTTAACAGGTAAAAATCCTTCAAATACAAATTTATCAGAAGGGAGCCCAGAATTTACTAAAGCAGGGACAAATGCTGTTGCTCCAGGCAAACAATCTACCTCTATATCGTTTTTTACACACTCACGAACCAATAAAAAACCAGGGTCTGATATAGCGGGAGTTCCTGCATCAGAAACTAGTGCAATTGTTTCTCCTAACTTAATTCTATCAATCCATTTTTGCAAAACTTTATGCTCATTATGCATATGAAATGGCGCAAGATTTGCATCAATATCATAATGAGAAAAT
This sequence comes from uncultured Flavobacteriales bacterium, assembly GCA_905478185.1. Taxonomy (GTDB): domain Bacteria; phylum Bacteroidota; class Bacteroidia; order Flavobacteriales; family BACL11; genus UWMA-0277. Next base: position 27,596 of record CAJQHO010000064.1, read on the forward strand.
AGTTTTCTTGAAGTTCTAGTGTCCTCAGCAAGAACAATATTTACTTCCTTTAAAATACGCAAAGCTCTTAAAGTTATATCCTCTAAGTTTCCTATTGGTGTTGGTATTAAATACAATTTTGACATATCACAAATTTAAAGGAATAATGGATAAAATTCTAGTTTTGGGCTGATTCTTATTGTTGGAGCAGGGAGATGAAAATAATTTAGCCAATGCTTAACTTTTATTCCAGTAGGAGAATTCCATCTTTTAAGCAATTTAGGAATATCATAATCAAAAGCAACATACCACTCATTTTCCCCACCAGTTTTTGTTCCATGAGCATCTAAATATTGAGTATCATCAATTCCAAAACCAACAGCTACATTCAGCCAATCGGGCCAACAACAACTTTCTGTAAAATGATTTACATCAAAAGTTATCCAATAAGTTTGGTTCGGATAATCATCTTGCCAAGCATATTTATTAGTCTGTTTCCCTCTTTGTGCATCCAAATCCCAGTAAATATTGGAGCGCTTATAATAAGAAAATTTAAAATTTATTGCTTTCAAATCATCATTATAATATTGGGCAACAGGCCAAAAAGCACCAGTAGAGCCTAAAGCTAAATCCCATTTACTGAAACCCCAATAAGGAGCATAAGCATCTTTCATTTCAATAGCAAGTTGCAAGCCAGAACCAAAAAAACCTCCATACCAAAGTGCTTGTTTTTCGTTCATCCCCGCCCATTTCATTGAAGATGAAAAAATATCAGCAGCTTCTAATCCACCCATAAAATGCCCAACTTTATCAACATTTAAAGCATAAGTTAAGTCAGCACCATCATCAAAATGAAAAGAAGTTTGTTTATCAGCCCACCAAGAATTTTGAATATAATAGTAGGAACCTCCAAGTGCTGCACACAAACTGCTACTTACAATAGCTACTCTTTTTTTATGCACTTTCAAGCTATCATTTTGAGCAAGAGTATTATTGCAAAAAAGAATTAAAAATCCTATTAAAAACAAACTTTTAAAATTCATAAATATTGAAATTGCTTTTCATACTTTTGTTAGCAAACTTAATAAAAGAAATTCGCACAAATGTTTTTAGAATCACAAATAAACCACCCAATGCAAAAAGGGAGTATTGAAGTGATTTGTGGCTCAATGTTTTCTGGTAAAACAGAAGAATTACTCAGAAGATTAAAAAGAGCCGAATTTGCAAAGCTTAAAATTGCAGTTTTTAAACCTCAAGTTGATGTAAGATATGGTGAGGGTAAAGTAGTTTCTCACGATTCAAATACTATTACCTCAAATCCTATCCGAAATCCAATTGATATTTTAAATATGGTAACTGAAATGGAAGTAGTTGCTATTGATGAGGCTCAGTTTTTTGACAATGAATTAATAGCTGTTTGCAATAAATTAGCTGATGATGGAAAAAGAGTAATTATAGCTGGGCTCGATATGGATTTTTTAGGAAAGCCATTTGGGGTTATGCCGCAACTTTTGGCTATAGCTGAACATGTAACAAAAGTTCATGCAATTTGTATTGATTGTGGTTCTATTGCTAATCATTCATTTAGGCTTACAAAGAGTAAAGAATTAGTGGAACTTGGAGAAAAAGAAGAATATAAGCCATTATGTAGAAACTGTTTTTCACAACAAAAATAATTTGGAATTTTCTAACGAAACTATATTACACATTGATTTAAATAAATTAGAACAAAACTTTAATTATTTAAAAAGCAAACTTAAAAAAAACACTAAAATTATTGGGGTTGTAAAGGCTTTCGCTTACGGACATGGTGATATTGAAATTTCAAGGAAATTAGAAAAATTAGGTGCTTATGCTCTTTGGGTTAGTGATTTTGAAGAAGGAATTTCTTTAAGGGAAGCTGGTATTAAATCAAAAATTATTGTTGCTAATCCTGGGTTAAAATGCTATAAAGAAATAATTAAATATAGTCTTGATATTGTAATTTACAATCATAGATTACTTGATTTATACGCTTCTAAAAAAAATGATATAAATATTCATATAAAGTTTAATTCAGGAATGAATAGATATGGTTTTGAGGCTCAAGAAACAGCTAATATAGTTGAAAAGATAAAGGCTAATTATCATTTAAAATTACTTTCAATTTGTTCACATTTAGCATCATCAGATAAAGAAGAAAAATCAGAATTTACTCTTAATCAAATTGCTAAATTCAAGACAATCTCTAAGAATTTTGAACTACTTTATGATGCTAAAATTGATAAACACATTCTAAACTCTAATGGTGTCTTAAACTTTGCAAATCATCAAATGGATGTAGTCCGATTAGGAATTGGTTTGTATGGATCATCAACTGATAAAAATTTGAAGCAAATCAGTCAGCTATCAAGTGTTGTTACTCAAATTAGAAATGTAGAAAAAGGAGAGTCAGTTGGTTATGGGCCTTCTTTTCTTGCTCCTGAAAATATGAAAATCGCAATAATTCCTATTGGCTATGCTGATGGTTTAAACCGAAAATTTAGTAGTATCGGTAGTGTTTACATTAATAAAAAAGAATGCAAGATTATCGGTAATATTAGTATGGATAGTTTTGCTGTTAATACTTCTAATATTACTATAGATGAGGGAGAAGCAGTAGAAATATTTGGGAATAATTTGTCTGTTATCGAAATTGCAAAAAAGATAAATACAATTCCTTATGAGATTTACTCTACTTTAAATAGAAGAATTAAGAGAGTTTATTCTGATTCGTAACGACTATAAATTGTATACAGGAAAATATACGCAATAGTAAGTATAAAAATAAAAAAGTACGAGTCAACAAGCATCAAAAACATGAAAGAAATAGGTAATAAAGCCCTATGAATTCCATCTTTTTTTCTGAACAATTCTTTAATTTGATGATAAAAGATGAATAGAAGTAATATCAATCCTAAAATTCCAAGCTCAAACCAAACATATAAATATTGATTATGGGGAGTGGTGTGTAGTTGAAAATCGTGTCCAGAATCTACCTCATCAATAAATATTTTCCCAAAACTTCCTGTGCCATAACCCCAAATTGGCTTTTGTAAAATCCTATTAACTGATTCTCTAACAAAAACATAGCGAATATCTTCAAGTTTCCCCTTCCCAGCTTCCCCATTATTTACAATTATATTTGAAACAGCATCAAATCTATTCTTGTAAACTTTAGTTGTTTTATAAACTATAAATTGAAAAGAAAAAAGTAAAATAATAAACGCTAGTAATCTAAGCAAGTGCTTTCGATTATAATATATAATATAAAACAGTGCTGATAAATTAAAAATTACTTGCCCAGCTCGTCCTCTTTCAGTAAATATACTAATAGCATAAGCAATAATAAATAAGACTAATGCAACTTTATATTTACTCTTTTTCTCTATTAAAATATATAATGAAATAGTAAAAGATAGGGATAGTATTACATTATGATAATTATACTTGATAAAAGCAGATATACTCCAATCATAATTAATAAAAGAAAAATATTCATCTATTGGCAGAATAATGTTATTGTTAATAGCAATAGAAACTATTGCCGAAATAAAAGTGGTGATTAAAAATGCAACTACACCATTTCTAATTGTTTCTTGCTTTAAGTTCATTGTTCTTAAAACTGGAAAAACTAACAACAGAGCCAACCTCTGAAATTGCCAATTAGCATTTAGATGAGTGTTCCCCCACAACATTCCTAGTCCATATAAGGCAATCAAAGCAAAAACAGATAAGATCCATTTTGATACTTTTATAGCTTTAAATTTATTCTTAAAATCCCCCTCAATAATCCAGCATAATGCTAATAACCCAATGACTAAATTTGTAATTGCTATAGAAGTAGGAATAGTAATACCTAATAAAATAAATAAAACTTGTTGTGCCTTATTTACTACTCTATTCATTACCTAATATTTTATTATACTCAGTGTTTTCATTCAAAATTTCAATTGCTTTTTCAACTTCAATATCAAAGTTAAGTCCAGCTTTTATCCTTCCTTTTTGATAAAAATATCTGCTCATAATTTCTCCTGTTAATATTTCTTTTATCTCCTCTTTGCTTTTTTGCAAATCATTATTCTTATTCTCCAGCATTTTTGCAAATAAAATATCATACTCAGTAGATAAATTATCAAAATAATCTTCTTCCTCAGCCTTCTTCTTTAACTTTTCTAAAGACTTTTCTGTTTCGGTTTTATAAGTATATTCTTTATCCGAAATATAATATGAAAAGTCAGAGAAATCAGCATCAGAAAAAATAAATTCTTCAGAGATAGAGTCATGAGAAAAACGATAATCAGTTGCATAATCAAAGAAAAAACGCTCCTTTAATAAAGATGGGATAATCATGCTATATTGCCCAGGATCTGTAATAATATCAGGAAGAATTCCTCCTCCATCTTTTACTTCTCTACCATTTCTAGTTTCGTAAGAAGTCATTAATGAATCCGGAACTTTCCCTACACTTCCGTCATCATTTCTATTAGAATAATCTAAAGCTTGAATACACCTTCCACTAGGAATATAATACTTTGCAACTGTTAACTTTAACTGTGAATTATACGATAATTTTCGGGTTTGCTGTACAAGTCCTTTTCCATAACTTCTTTGACCAATTACTACTCCTCTATCTAAATCTTGGATAGCACCTGATACAATTTCAGAAGCTGAAGCTGATGATGAATTGATTAAAACTACCAAAGGAACCTCAGTGTCTAATGGGGCTTTATTAGCCACATAAGATTTCTCCCAAGATTTTATTTTACCCTTTGTACTAACAACTTCCTCTCCTTTATCTACAAATAAATTTACAATATCTACTGATTCGTTTAACAAGCCCCCCGGATTACTTCTTAAGTCTAATATTAACCCTTTTAATTCTTGCTCTTTCTTCAATTCCTTGATTGCATTTTTCAAATCATTAGCACAATTTCTTGTAAAACTTCTGAGTCTAATGTAGGCTATCCCATCTTCAATAAATGCTGAATAAGGAACACTTGCAACAGAAACTTGTTCTCTATCAAAACTTACTTCAAATGGTTTTATCTTATTTTTTCTTTCAATCAATACAGTAACGGCTGTATTGGGCTGACCTTTTAAAACTTTACTAACTTCTTCAGTACTTTTTCCTTCTGCTGATTTCCCGTTTATTTCAAGAATTTTATCTCCAGCCATAAGTCCAGCTTTTTGGGCAGGAAACCCCTCATAGGGTTCAGAAATATAAACATAATCGCCTCTTGTTGTAATCATAGCTCCAATTCCACCATATTGTCCAGTTGTCATAAACCTAAAATCTTCAATATCAGATTCTGGAATGTAAGTTGTGTAAGGGTCCAATGATTTAAGCATTGCTTTGATTCCTTTTTTCATCAAATCTCCAGGGTCAGTTTCATCAACATAAAAAGTATTTAACTCTTTATATAATGTTGTGAATATGTCAAGGTTCTTAGCAATCTCAAAATAATTATCTACAAAACCTACTGAAACAAAAGAGGTAATTGCTAGAGATATCGCTAAAATTATTAATTTAAATTTTTTCTTCATATTTATCTTTTTTATGGGACAGGGTCATGTCCGTGCCCCCCCCAAGGATGGCAACTAAAAATTCTTTTTATTGTTAATTTTGCACCTTTCCATGCTCCATATTTTGTGATTGCTTCTATTCCGTATTGCGAACAAGTTGGCGTATATCTACATATTGGTGGTAATAATGGAGAAAGAACTTTTTGATATACAATTATAATTGTTCTGAATAGAAAAGAAAAAATCACATTCATAATTCTTCTTTTAAACGGCTTAAAAGTAATTTTATTTTTACTTCTATCAGCTTATAATCCAAAATTTCGTGCTTCTGGTAAATAATTGCTAAATTTAACTGATGATTATTGCTCTTTAAATATTTTTCTAATTCGCTTTTTTGAAGGCGATAAGCCTCCTTTACCCTTCTTTTTATAACATTTCTATCTGAAGCTAATCTAACTCGTTTTTTAGGAACAACAATTAAAGCATTAAGAAAAACATCCTCATTATTATTATCAATATTATAAATAATTCTGAATGGTTTTTCAGTTAGAGATTTCCCATTTTCAAACAATCTTTCAATTGCTTTTTCATTACATAACTTTTGATTTTTGGGGAAGTGAAACATTGTTTAAAAGTATAAAAAAAGGAGCTCGAAAGCTCCTTTTAAAAATATTATTATAAAGAAATTATCTTTTTCTTTTATTTGCTTCTTTTATATATTGATCTAATGCCATTGACATTGATGGCGCTTTTTTATTTGGAGCGGCAATATCAACTCTTAAGCCATTATCTTCAACTGATTTTATAGTTGTAGGTCCAAAAACTGCTAAACGAGTTTCATCTTGTTTAAACTCAGGGAAATTTTCTAAAAGTGACTTTATCCCTGTTGGGCTGAAAAACACTAATACATCATATTTTACATCAGATAGATCGGAAAGATCAGAACAAGCTACTTTATACATTTGTGCTTTTGTATAATCCAAACCACTTTCTTGTAATGATTTATTCATTTGTTTTTTCAAAACATCAGAGCACGGAAACATAAACTTAGATTCTTTATGTTTTTGCATGATAGGGATTAAACTTGCAAGTGTTTGCTCTCCTGTAAATACTTTTCTTTTACGGTAAGTAATAAAGTTTTGTAAGTAATGTGCAATTGCTTCAGAAACGCAAAAGTATTTTGTAAAATCAGGAACTCTAAGTCTTAATTTCTCCATCATTCCAAAATAATGGTCCATTGCATTTTTTGAAGTAAAAATTACAGCATCATGATTTAAGATAGAAATTCTTTGCTCTTTAAACTCCATTGCAGTAATTTCCTCAACATGCATAAAAGGTCTAAAATCAATTTTTACTTTATGCTTTTTTTCCAAATTAGCATAAGGAGATTTACCTTCAGGTTTTGGTTGTGAAATTAAAATTGTTTTTACTTTCTTCTTTTGTTCAGCCATTTCTTTGTCTTTTTTTTAGTAAAAAACTCCCTTTCCTAGTATTAGAAGAGGGAAAATTTCGAGCGTGCAAAGATACAAAAAAATATAAAACTGAGGAAGTCCGAATGAATTTGTTCCTATTTTCCAAAGCCAAAATAACTTCATTAGAATTAATATTAAAAACAAAACGAAAGATATTACTAAAACTATAGTTGAAACTTCAAATGAAAAAAAGTACAACAACACTACTAAAGGGAATAAAATAAAGCCTAAAGTTCTATCAAAAAGCATAGAAAAAAATACGGCAAGTTTTGAAAGATCTTTTGTTTTTAAAATAAATCCTAAAAGCTTTATCAGACCAATTTTAAACAAGAAAAAACCACTAACATAAATTAATTTCAACCCCACTGAAAGTAATTCAACTGACTGAGTTATCTTTAAAATAATGAGCGCAAAATTAATTGACATTAAAAAGAAAGTAATTGCATTTACTCTCTCTGTAAAAGCATTTTCTTCTCTTAAAAACTGATTGGCATGTCTTTGTGCAAACGCACCCATAAAAAGCAATTTAGCATGCTTCCAATAAAGCCCTTTTAGCAATGCAATCAGAAAAAAAGACACTAATAATAGTACAAAGAAAATATCCTGATTAAAAATGATTTTACTTAAAGCCAACTTTTAAAAATTTAATGAATACAAAGATATATTTTATCATATCATCTATTCGATTAAAAACAATTACTTTTGCATAAAAATTAACAACTATTATGTCACAAGATTTATACCAAGCACCTGATTATTTTTTAATGGATGAACTCCTAACAGATGAGCATAAAATGATTAGAGATGCTGCTAGAGAATGGGTGAAAAGAGAGGTTTCTCCAATTATTGAAGAGGCTTGCCAGAAAGCAGAATTCCCAAAACAAATAATAAAAGGATTAGGTGAAATTGGTGGTTTCGGACCTTACATCCCTGTAGAATATGGTGGTGCTGGGCTTGACCAAATTTCTTATGGACTTATAATGCAAGAGTTAGAAAGAGGAGATAGTGGGATTCGCTCTACTTCATCTGTTCAATCTTCATTAGTAATGTACCCAATCTGGAAATACGGTAGTGAAGAACAAAAAATGAAATTTTTACCAAAATTAGCAACAGGAGAGCTTATTGGTTGTTTCGGGCTTACTGAGCCTGATCATGGATCCAATCCTGGTGGAATGGTGACTAATATAAAAGATATGGGTGACCATTATATATTAAATGGCGCTAAAATGTGGATTTCAAATTCTCCTTTTGCTGATGTTGCTGTAGTATGGGCAAAAAATGATGAAGGAAGGATTAAAGGGGTGTTAGTAGAGAGAGGAATGGAAGGATTTACTACTCCTGAGACGCACGGCAAATGGAGTTTAAGAGCATCTGCAACTGGAGAGTTGGTTTTTGATAATGTAAAAATTCCTAAGGATAATATCTTACCAAACAAAGATGGATTAGGAGCTCCACTTGGTTGTTTGGATTCTGCTAGATACGGAATTGCTTGGGGGACAATTGGTACCGCAATGGATTGTTATGATACTGCTTTAAGATATGCAAAACAAAGAATTCAGTTTGGGAAACCAATTGCTTCTTTTCAATTACAACAAAAAAAATTGGCTGAAATGATTACAGAAATCACCAAAGCACAGTTTTTAACTTGGCGTCTGGGGGTTCTTAAGAATGAAGGTAGGGCAACTACGGCACAAATTTCTATGTGTAAACGCAACAATGTTGATATGGCACTTAATATCGCTCGTCAAGCAAGACAAATTTTAGGAGCTATGGGAATTACAGGAGAATATTCTATCATGAGACATATGATGAATTTAGAATCGGTAATTACTTATGAAGGAACACACGATATTCACTTGTTGATTACAGGAATGGATATTACTGGAGAAAATGCGTTTAAATAAATGAGAAATATTTTTAGATTAGTAGCGCTTTTAGAAGGGGTATCATATATACTCCTTCTTTTTGTTGCTGTACCCTTAAAATATTGGGGGGGTGACGAGCAGTGGGTGAAACTATTAGGAATGCCTCATGGCCTTTTGTTTGTCAGCTATGTAATATTCGCATTTCTAATTAAAGAAAATGAAAATTGGGGAATTAAAGATTTAGGAATTGTATTACTCGCCTCTATCCTACCCTTTGGTACTTTTTATGTAGAATGGAAATATTTAAAAAAATCTATCTAGCAAAATATGAATTTTACTAGATAGAAATTTATAATATAAGAATTTTCCTGAGCTATTCTACTGACTTTGGAGAAGGTCCATAAGCGTTTTCTGAGCTGTCTCCATCAGTACACATTAAAACAAGCAACCAAATACCCCCAATTATTGGGATTAAAGAAATAAACATAAACCAACCACTTTTTCCTAGATCATGTAGTCTTCTAACGCTAACAGCAAGCCCTGGAATTACATGTGCTAATGCTGCTAATATATATATCCATCCATAAGGAGTAGTCACTCCATAGCTTATTTCAAAGCCTGTTCCAAGAACCCCGTCTAAAATCATTGCAACAATTAATACAATAACATAAAACAAATACCACATCCAAAATTCTTTTCTCCTAGCTCTTCCGCTAAAGTTTGAGAAGTTTTCCATCATTACCTTTAAATACCATTCCATAAATTTATAATTTAATTATTTTCACTTTAATAGTAAGCGACTTAACTATTTTATTACAAGCCTACGAAAAATAATTTAACCCCTCAAAATTCTTGCTGCTTCCAACAATTCTTTGTACCACGTTTTGCCATATTTTCTAATGAGAGGTTCTTTTAAAAAGACATAAACTGGCACTTCTAATTCACTACCGCATTTACAAGCAGGCGCACAGATTTTAATTTCTTCATAATTTACGGCATCAAAATCACGGTACTCTTTTATTCGTATCGGAAATAAATGGCAAGAAATTGGTTTCTTAAAATCAACTTTACCAGCTAATTGAGCTTTTTCAATAGCACATTTTGAAATTCCTTTTTCCTCAATTACAAAAGCACATTCTCTATTATTTACAAGTGGAGTAGTTACTTCTCCCTCAGAATCAAGCACAGCCACCCCTAATTTATCCACCACATCAATCCCTTTTTGTACCATGTAGGGCTTTACCTGTTCATAAATATCTTCTAAAATAGTTACTTCCTTTTCCAGCAATGGAGCTCCTGCATCTCCATCCACACAACAAGCCCCTTTACAAGCATTTAAATCGCAAATAAAGTGCTTTTCAAAAACATCTAAAGAAATAATTTTATTGTCAACTTGAATCATACGGTAAAACTACATAATAAAATAAGAGAATTACTATTTTTGTGGCATGGCAAATTATGAAGATATCTTTAAAAAAGTAGTGTCCCATGCAAAAGAGTATGGTTATGTTTTTCAATCCTCCGAGATTTATGATGGATTAGCGGCAGCTTACGATTATGGACCTAATGGAGTAGAATTAAAAAATAATATTAAAAACTATTGGTGGAAATCAATGGTGAACATGCACGAGAATATTGTAGGATTGGATTCCTCTATTTTCATGCACCCTACTACTTGGAAAGCTTCAGGTCATATTGATGCCTTTAACGACCCTTTAGTCGACAATAAAGATTCTAAAAAAAGATACCGTGCTGATGTTTTAATTGAAGATCATATTGCTAAAATTGAAGCTAAAATTGACAAAGATTGTGTGAAAGCTGCCAAGCGTTTTGGAGATGCTTTTAACAAAGAAGAATTTTTAACTACCAATGGTAGAATTTTAGACAGGCAAAAACAAATTGATTCTATAAATGAAAAAATGAATGCTTCTCTTTCTTCAGGAGATTTAGAAGCTGTAAAAGCATTAATTGAGGAATTGGATATAAAATGCCCTGTTTCAGGAACTAATAATTGGACTGATGTTCGTCAATTTAACTTGATGTTTAAAACACAAATGGGAGCTACTACTGATGGCGCTTCTGATTTGTATTTAAGACCAGAAACTGCACAAGGTATTTTTGTAAACTTTTTGAATGTACAAAAAACAGCTCGTATGAAAATTCCTTTTGGGATTGCTCAAATTGGGAAAGCCTTCCGTAATGAGATTGTAGCGCGCCAGTTTATTTTCAGAATGCGAGAGTTCGAACAAATGGAAATGCAATTTTTTGTTCGACCAGGAGAGGAAATGAAATGGTACGAATACTGGAAAGAATTCCGCATGAAATGGCACAATTCACTAGCAATGGGAGAAGATAATTACCGTTTTCATGACCATGAAAATTTAGCACATTATGCCAATGCTGCTACCGATATTGAATTCAAATTCCCATTCGGATTTAAAGAGTTAGAAGGAATCCATTCTCGTACTGATTTTGACTTGAAAGCACATCAAGA
>CAJQHO010000065.1 GCA_905478185.1 uncultured Flavobacteriales bacterium
CGACCCAACCACTCCATTCGAAAGAAACTTAATCTTTTACATGGGAGTAGAGGACTACTATTTGTTCCGGTTTTTAAAACTGTTACTCACTTACCTCCTTATGTTGGGATGTTATTATCATTAGGAGTGCTTTGGTTAGTTACTGAAATATTACATAGAAGTAAGAATCATGAACAAAAATCAGCATTATCTGTCATTGGAGTACTTAAAAAAATAGATGTCCCTACTATCTTTTTCTTTTTAGGAATTCTATTAGCGGTAGCAAGTTTACAATCAGCAGGACAATTGGATATTGTAGCTACTTTCCTAGATAAAACTTTTAATGGTGATATTTATATCATCAATATAATAATTGGTTTATTATCTTCAATAGTTGACAATGTACCTCTAGTAGCAGGAGCAATGGGAATGTATGAAATTACACCAATGGGTGACTTTGCTGTTGATGGAAAATTCTGGGAGTTTTTAGCTTACTGTGCAGGAACCGGAGGTTCAGTTTTAATTATTGGATCAGCTGCAGGTGTTGCTGTTATGGGAATCCTGAAGATTGATTTTATTTGGTACATGAAAAACATTTCTTTGCTTGCACTAATGGGCTATTTAGCGGGTGCAGCTACTTATATCTTTATGCAATAAAAAATAAATTTATCGTTTAATATAAAACACTTTACATGAGTCTCTTATTACAAATACAAACCGTTCCTGATAGCTTAACAAATCCTGAGATTACAGAAAAAACACTTTCAGTGGTTGATTTAATTACTTCAGGAGGAATTGGAGGAAATCTAGTAATGGGAGCATTAGGAATCCTATCTATTTTTGCAATTTATATTTTGATTGAACGCTTTTCTGCCATTAAAAAAGCAAGTAAGGAAGATCAAACTTTCTTAAAAAGCATTCAAAATTTTGTTGAAGCAAAGGATATTGAAGCAGCAAAAACACTATGCAGAAATACCGACAGTCCTATCTCAAGAATGATTGAAAAAGGAGTGAATCGTATCAACAAACCTATGACGGATATTTCGGCTGCTATTGAAAACCAAGGCAAGTTAGAGGTTTTTAAAATGGAAAATAACTTAGCCAACTTAGCGACTATTTCAGGAGCTGCACCTATGATAGGGTTCTTAGGAACTGTAATTGGTATGATTGTTGCTTTTCATGAAATGGCAAGTGCAGGAGGAAATATTGATGTTGAAATGCTATCAAAGGGAATATACACTGCCATGACAACCACAGTAGCTGGTTTAATTGTGGGGATTATCGCCTTTATTGCATACAACTATTTAGTATCCAAAGTGGACAAAGTAGTATTTATGTTAGAAGCAAAAACAACTGAGTTTTTAGATCTTTTACACCATAATGAATAATGGCATTAAGAAGCAGAAATAAAGTAACGCCAAATTTTAACATGTCCTCAATGACGGATATTGTTTTCTTATTGTTGATATTTTTTATGCTAACCTCTACCCTAGTCAGCCCTAATGCCTTAAAGCTTTTATTACCAAGCAGTAAAGCCAAAACTCTTGAAAAACAAACAATATCAATTTCAATAACAAAAGATATTCAATTTTATATTAATGAGAACCCTGTATTAGAAAATACAATTGAACAGGAATTAAAATTAATCATAAATAATGAACAGGAACCTGCAATTATTTTACATACTGATAAATCAGTAGCAATTGAACATGTTGTGAAAGTTATGGATATTGCTTACAGGAATAAATACAAGATTGTATTAGCCACAACACCTCATTAAAATGACTTCTTCAGAGAAGAAAAACAAAAGAAAAGGCATCATTGGAACAATACTGTTTCATGCATTACTCTTAGTTGCTTTTCTTTTTATGGGACTTACTTACCAAGACCCGCCTCCTGCTGAGGAAGGAATAAGCATCAACTTTGGGTTTTCTGATGAAGGATTAGGAGAAATTGAACCTGAAAGCACTGAAGATATAACTGAAATTGTAGAGGAAGAAATTATTGAAGAGCAAATAGAAAGTACTGAAGAAATCATTACACAAAGTACAGTAGAAACGCCAACAGTAGAAAAAACTGAAAAGAAAGAAAAAGTAGTAAAAAAAGAAGAGCCCAAGGAAGAGGTAATTGAAGAAAAGAAGCCGGAAGTAAATAAAAAAGCTCTTTATCCTGGTAAAAAGAAGAAAGAAACCTCATCAGAGGGCGAGACAGGTGGTGATGGAAATCAAGGTGTAATTGATGGTGATCCAAACTCAGAAGTATATGAAGGTGGTGGTATTGGAGAAGATGGAACTGCATACCAGCTTGGAGGAAGAAAAGTTGAATTTAAAGCAGAGCCGATTTACAACACTCAAGTTGAAGGAACAGTTGTTGTTTTAATAACAGTTGATAGATTAGGGAATGTAATTAGTGCTACTCCAGGAGTTAAAGGGTCAACAACTCTGAACAAAGAGCTATTACAAAGAGCAAAAGCAGCCGCACTTAAAACCAAGTTTGACACTAAAAAGAGTGCACCCAATAATCAACAAGGAAAAATCATTTATAATTTCCGTTTAAACTAATGAATTATCAAGAAACACTTGATTATTTATTTAGCCGTTTACCTATGTACCAAAGGACAGGTACAGCAGCTTATAAAGCAGATATTGGCAACATAGTAGCTGCTTCAAAATACTTAGGAAATCCGCACACCCAATTTAAAAGTATCCATATTGCAGGGACTAATGGAAAAGGTTCTACAGCTCACATGCTAACTTCTGTACTACAAGAAGCAGGACATAAAGTCGGACTATACACTTCCCCTCATCTTAAGGATTTCAGAGAAAGAATTAAAGTAAACGGAAAAATGATTACTGAACAAGAGGTAGTAGACTTTGTAAAAGAAAGCAAAGCTATTTTTGAGGAAATGGAACTTTCCTTTTTTGAATTCACAGTAGCCATGGCATTTGATTATTTTGCTAAAGAAAAAGTAGATATAGCTATTATTGAAGCCGGTTTAGGCGGAAGGTTAGACAGCACTAACATTCTCAATCCTGAACTTTCTATCATCACAAATATTGGCATTGACCATACCAATCTACTCGGGTATACACTTGAAAAAATTGCAGCCGAAAAAGGAGGAATCATAAAAGAGAATACGCCTATAATTATTGGAAGAAAACAAAAAGAAACAAATACTATTTTCCAAAATATTGCGAAAGAAAAAAATGCACATTTAATGTATTCCGAACCTCAACAGAACTATGCAACTGATTTAAAAGGAGAATATCAAAAGGAGAATATCAATACTACAATAACAGCCATAGAACAATTGCAGGAACAAGGTTGGGCAATAAATAGCAGCAATATTGAACAAGGATTATTAAAAATAGTAGCCAATACTCAACTATTAGGAAGGTGGCAAACCCTTAGTAAAATCCCACATATTATTTGCGACACTGGACACAATGAGGATGGTATAAGGCAAATCAGCAAACAATTAAAAAACACAAAATACGAGCAACTTCACTTTGTGTTTGGCACAGTTAACGATAAAAATTTAGACAGTATTCTTTCGCATCTGCCCAAAAATGCATGTTATTATTTTTGCCAAGCCGATATTGCAAGAGCAATGGACGCAAAGGAACTGCAGCAGAAATCAGCAAAATACGAACTAAAAGGAAATATATTTACTAGTGTAAAACAAGCACTTGATAAAGCCAAAGAGAATGCCAATGCATCCGATTTAATCTTTGTAGGAGGAAGTACATTTGTGGTAGCTGAAGTCCTTTAAATAAAATTAAAAAAACTTGCTTGTGATAAGAAATGGTATATATTTGCAATCCAATTTAAGGGCGATTAACTCAGTTGGTTCAGAGTGCCTCCTTTACACGGAGGAAGTCGGGGGTTCGAGTCCCTCATTGCCCACAACCATTAAGTTAAAGCCCTTGTTTATCAATGATTTACAAGGGTTTTCTTTTTTATGTTGTCAGATTTGTTGTCGTTTTAGAGCGAATACATAGCTTTATTCCTCTCCTTTTGAGTCTACAAATGTAATTTTAATATCCATTGGCTCTATCTCTTCCACCTCTTCATAAGCTTTTACCTTTCCAATTGAATAAGGAAGTAATTT
Organism: uncultured Flavobacteriales bacterium; assembly: GCA_905478185.1. Taxonomy (GTDB): domain Bacteria; phylum Bacteroidota; class Bacteroidia; order Flavobacteriales; family BACL11; genus UWMA-0277. The sequence goes on from CAJQHO010000065.1 coordinate 4,091, forward strand.
TGAGATGGCGTTTATATACTCTATAGGACTGTCTATCTTATCTAGCATCTCCATTATCTTGTTTCCATCAATTGCTTGGCTTATATGCTCTCTTATGAGCTTAATAGTAGTGCTTACTGAACCTTTAGGCCTACCTATAGGGTTTCCGCTTGTTCCTTTCTTAAATGGCATAGTCTTTTACTATAGATATAGAAAAAAGGCTAATAAATTTTAAATTCGATTGCTTACGCAATAATTTTAAATGGATAAATTGTTAAATGGTTAAAAAGCCCGAACAGCCCTAACACCGTCGTTGGCGTCCTTAGCGTTGCCGCCCTGGCCCCCATTGGAGAAAGACTGTACCCACGCATTGAAGGTACCCTTCTCAGTAGAACTCCAATAGTCGTTACTAGCAAAACCACCAATATTTCCTAATCCTAAAGCATTTCCTTGACCAATATTTAAATACATTGTATTTAATTCAGCTTTTGAAGGAAGAAACCAATCACTATATCCTCCAAGAGTTAAAGTGTGACAAATGTCTGCTGCAATACCTGGTACTGTGCAGCCAGATAATATATCAAAAGTGTTTTGATTACCTGTTCCAATAGCTGTTCCACCTGCC
>CAJQHO010000066.1 GCA_905478185.1 uncultured Flavobacteriales bacterium
GATAAATATAATAAATTTGAAAAAATTTGAAAAAATTAATAATGAGTAATAGCACTTTAACATATGATAAAATAGGAGTGATTTCGAGCACATTATGCATGATTCACTGTATAATTACTCCATTTATATTTCTTGCTAAAGTATGTTCAATATCATGCTGTTCTGACGCACCTGTATGGTGGCAAATAATTGATTATCTGTTCTTAGTTATATCATTTGTAGCAGTCTATTATTCAACAAAAGATAAGAGCTTAGACTGGTTAAAAATATTCTTCTGGATAACATGGTTTTTTCTATTTATTACTATAGTAAACCATACACTTGAAATTATATATCTCAATCCAAATTTAATCTATATTCCTGCATTTTTGATTATTATACTCCATTTATACAACATGCATTTTCACAAATGCCACAATAAAAATTGCTGCCCAGAATAGTAGTTAATAAGAAATTTAAATTAATCACGAGAAAAAAAAAAGAAGTTGCAGGATTACAACCAACACTTATTTCACTAGATTACAGTAAGCTTTTAAACTAAAATTTGCACCACTTTTTGCACCACTAATCAATCTACTAAATCAAACTTAAGAAATTAATTTGATTATCTGAGTAATCTCTTATTTTATAAAATATTAAATTTGAATTCGAGATCCGAAAGGCCCACCAAAAATAAACCCACTCAAATGAGTGGGTTTTTATTTAATTAAGTGTCGGGGTAGCAAGATTACAACCTCTACCCTTTTCACTAGATTACAGTAAGCCTTTAAACTAAAATTTGCACCACTTTTTGCACCGCTAATCAATCTACTAAATCAAACTTAAAAAATTTATTGCCAAATCTCCAATCTTATTTAGGGTCTAAAATCCAGCTTCCTTTTCCATATGCGTTTCTAAACTGCTCCGCATCTACCCTAGCTTTAGAGCTAAATGCAAATACATAATACTTCCCATTTATTAATGTATATTCCAAATCAGCATCATTGCTATAAGTATAATCAATAGCATTACTAGCATCAGTAAATACTTGCACAATTACTAAATACATTCCTTCAATTGGGTCTTTGCTAATAACTGTAGTGCTTTCAGCTTTAACTGTTGCAGTATCTACCTCAACTACTTTAATAGTATCAGAAACTTCTCTCTTAGTTTCAATAACAGTATCTTTAATAATTATTGGTTGTTGTACAACAACTTCATCATAATCAATAATATCTACTGCATTTTTATTAATAGTATTGAGCAATGAGTCAAACTCTTCTTGTAAATCCTCAGCCGAAAAATCATCATAAAGGTGGTATTTAATATCAAACTCCACCCTTCTGTTGTCAGCTCTTTCCTGCTCAGTTGCATTTTTGTTTAATGGTGTATCTTCACCATAAAAATCAATAATTAATCTTCCTTTATTTATTCCTCTACTAATAAAGAAGTTCTGTACAGCTTTAGCTCTCCTAGCTGATAAACTTAAATTATAAGATGCAGTTCCCTCTGCAGAAGCATGCCCTTGAATAAGTAAATATATTTTAGGGTTCTTGTGCATTAATAATGTTAAGTCTGTTAAAGTGATATAAGATTCTTGTTTAATTAGATCCTTATCAAAATCAAAGTTTAAATCTGCTAACGCTCTAGTAAGTATTAAATACTCAGCTGTAGATAAATCAGGACAGCCTTGCGTATTAGCATTACCAAATAAATGGGGACATAAATCAAATTTGTCAGGTATTCCATCTTCATCAAAATCAGGACAACCATAAGCATTCTTATCACCAGAAACATCAGGGCATAAATCCTCATCATCAACTACCCCATCTTTATCCTTATCTTTTATTTCTTCTTCTAACTTCTCCTCTTTTCTATTTCTTTTTTCTAACTCAGAATCTGGTATAAAATCGTAACCAAAAGTAAGCTCGTGGGAGCCATTACTATAATCAGCAACCTCATTAGTGGAAATATCTAATGAATAAACTGATAAAAGTTTTCCAAAGTCAATTCCTACATAAATTGTAGGTCCGAAATCTTGCCTATATGAAGTCCCGAACCACAACTTGTTTTTTAACTTAAAGTTAATGTTTGCATCAATCTGATTATGGTTAGAAGTAGTTTTAACTAATATAGAAGGATGAGCAGTCCAATCATTACTCAACTTTTTAGAGTAAGAAATCATACTATAAAAATGCCTATCCACTGTATTTTCAGCCGAACCTGAAAGCTCCATATTTGTTGCTAATAAACCAGGTATTGATACTCCTATTTTTAACTCCTTAAACGTGTAATACATTCCAAAGTTAAATTCAGGTATTACATCATCATTTGATAAAAGTGCAGGTTCATTAATTGCTGCTAAGTTAATTTTTGAAGCCCCACCAGAAACTCCAAAATATAAATTAGAACCTTCAAACTTCACTTTATGCGAGTAACTAATTGCAGCTCCTGATTTATTGAAAGCTCCACCCGTTTTATCACTAAAAACAGTTATTCCCAAACCATTAACTCCAAAACCTTTAGTAACTGTTAAAATTTGAGTGCTAATTGGATTATCAGTTAATCCCACCCATTGTTCCCTAAATGAAGCTCTGGCTCTATAAAAATCTTTTTCACCACTAGCTGCAGGGTTTATTGTTGGGTAGTTGAACTGGTATTGCGACTGCAATGGAAATTGCTGAGCAAAACCAATGGTTACAAATACACTTACTAAAATTAATAAACTTATCTTTTTCATATTCTTATCTTATTAATGTAATTACTCCTGTTTTATCTGGATAATTATTATCTTTAAATTTAATGATGTAATAGTAGTCAGTTGAAGGAAGCTTATTTCCGTTAGTACTTAATCCGTCCCACTCAAACACTAAACTATTACCTGAGTAATAAAACTCTCGTTTTCCCCATCTATTTAATATTATCGCCTCAATTTCTGTATCAATATCATAAATTGGATGCCAATTATCGTTAGTACCATCACTATTTGGTGAAATAATAATTGGCTCATCAATACAATCATAACCACCTACATAATCAACATTTATAGTATCAACTAAAGTACAGCCAATATCATCTTTTAAACTAATTGTATGCAATAAAGCTGATAAATCATTTATTATATAACTACTAACAACATCATTAGCTAAAACATTACCATCTACCGATAATTCATAAGGAGGATAGCCCCCACTAATAGAATGAATTTCAATACTACCATCTAATACTGACAAACAACTTGCATCATATACTGAGTATTCAAACAATTCATCTATTGTAAACGAATCCACTTTGGTACATCCAAGCTCATCAATTACAGTTACATTATATGTTCCTGGAGTTAAATTATCAATAAATACTGAGTCCTCTTGATTTTCCCAGAAGATATTATAAATCCCTACCGCAGCAACAACATCAACTGCCAATGTTCCATAACAAGATTGCTCTTGGTTAATACTTATTTCATTTGGAGATAGAATTGTTACAGGAACAGAAATAATACAATTATTTAAATCATTTATAATAAACTCATATTCCCCAGCACCTAAGCCATTAACAGCTGCTGTACTTCCAATTATATTATTATTCACATCTAATAATTGGTACTCATAAGGAATATTTCCACCTACAACCTCAACAACTACTACCCCATCAGAATACCCATAACAAGTAGCACTTACAGAAGTTATGTTGCTAGTCTGTAATTCTAAAGGATTTGTTAAATTAATAAAATTACTCTCAATACATCCATTTGCATCCATTACAAATAAAGTATCATTACCAGCAGACAACCCTGAAACAATAATTGAATCAGTGGTTGGATATGAATTAATACCACTACCATATATTGCATCATAAGGTAGTGTACCACCATTTATCTCCAAAGTAACAATACCATTTTCATCATTATAACATAATGGATTAACAGCCGAAACAATATAAGATAATGGAGATGGTTCAGTTATTTGTAAAGTAGCATTAGTTGTACATGAGTTATTATCCGTTACAGTTAAAATATAATCACCAATACCTAAATCAGCAATAGAATCAAGATTTGAACTATATGCATTAGGTCCTTGCCAATTTACACTATAAGGCAATACTCCTCCCATTGTTGTATTTATAAGAATTCCATCAGAAAAGCCATAACAAGAAATGTTCGATTGATTTACATTACTGATTAGTTGTTCTGGCTCACTAATTATAATTGTATCATAAATTGTACAAAGTGACGCGTCAGTTATAGCAATAATAAAAGTATCAGCAGTTAATGTAGTTACATTTGAAGTAGTTTGTATATTTACATCATTCCATAAATAAGAATAAGGTTGAGCACCACCATTCACGAAAACACTTGCAAAACCATTATCACCTCCATTACAACTTACATCAGTTGTTATAACATTAATAATTGATAAGCTAGTAGCGGATTCAATAATTTGAATTGTATCGGTTATCTCACATCCATTTGCATCTGTAATAATACACCAATATTCACCAGAAGCTAAACCTTGAATACTTGCAGTGGAATTTCCATTATTC